>NZ_BANB01000478.1 GCF_000964365.1 Acidisphaera rubrifaciens HS-AP3
GCTGCCGGTGCTGCGCGCGCGGCTGGCGCCCGATGCGCGGGCGCGGGCGCTGGCGGGGATGCGGGTCTTCGCCTTTGCCGGCATCGGCCGCCCTTCGAAGTTCCACGCGACGTTGCGCGAAGCCGGTGCCGAGCTGGTCGGGACCGAGGACTACGCGGATCACCACCCCTATACGGCCGCGGAGATCGACCGCGTGCTGGCGCGGGCCGACGCCCTCGGCGCCGTCGCGGTGACGACGCCGAAGGATCGGGTGCGGCTGCCGCCGGATCTGCCGATACGCGCGGCGGGCGTCAGCCTCGTCTGGGAGGACGAGGCTGCGATCGACGCCCTGCTGCGCGACGCGGCATGACGCGGCGGATCAGAACGCCGCTTCCGGGAAGCTCATCATCGCCTCCTTCCCGGCCTTGATCTGGAACAGCAGCCCGCCCGCCTGCGGCAGGATGCGTTCGAAGTAGAAGCGGGCGGTCTGCAGCTTCGTCTGGTAGAAGGCCGCGTCGGCGCCCGCGCTCATCATCTTCTCCAGCGACAGCTTCGCCGTGCGCGCCCACATGTAGCCGAGCGCGACGAGCCCGAAGAGGCGCAGGTACTCGGTCGCCGCCGCCCCCGCCTCCTCCGGGTCGCCCATGCCCTTGCTGGCGATGTGCGCGGTCGCGAGTTGCAGGGCGCCGAACGCGCGGCCGAGGCCGGTGACCATCTTGCTCAGCATCGGATGCTTCTCGTTCGCCTCGATGAAGGCGGCGACGGGATGGAAGAACGTGCGCAGGTTCCGTCCCATATGCGCCGGCAGCTTGCGGCCGACGAGGTCGAGCGCCTGGATGCCGTTCGTGCCCTCGTAGATCAACGCGATGCGCGCGTCGCGGACAAGCTGTTCCATGCCGTGATCGCGTATGTAGCCGTGGCCGCCATAGACCTGCATCGCGGTGTTGGCGCTCTCCAGGCCGAGATCGGTGAACAGCGCCTTGACGATCGGCGTCATCAGGGCCGCGAACCCCTCCGCCGCCTCGCGTTCCGCGGGGTCGTTCGCGTGATGCGCCTCGTCCAGCCGCCGCGACACCCAGCCGCCGAGCGCGCGGCAGCCCTCGTTGTAGGCGCGGATGGTCAGCAGCATGCGCCGCACGTCGGGATGCACGATGATCGGATCGGCGGCGCGGTCGGCGGCTTTCGCACCGGCGAGGCTGCGGCCCTGGATACGGTCGCGGGCATAGGCGACGGCGCTCTGATAGGCGATCTCGCCCATGCCGAGGCCCTGGATGCCGACGCCCAGGCGGGCGGCGTTCATCATCGTGAACATGGCGTTGAGGCCGCGCCCGGGCTCGCCCACGATCCAGCCCTGCGCATCCTCGAACACCAGCTGCGCCGTCGCGTTCGCCTTGATGCCCATCTTGTGTTCGAGGGACGCGCACACGACGCCGTTGCGCGGGCCGGGACGCCCGTCCTCGGTCGGGATGAACTTCGGCACCACGAACAGGCTGATGCCGCGCACGCCCGCCGGCGCGCCGGCGATGCGGGCCAGTACCAGATGCACGATGTTTTCCGACAGGTCGTGCTCGCCGGCGCTGATGAAGATCTTCGTGCCGCTGATGCGATAGCTGCCGTCATCGGCGGGCACGGCGCGCGTGCGCAGCAGGCCGAGATCGGTGCCGCAATGCGGCTCCGTCAGGCACATGGTGCCGGTCCATGTCCCGTCCGTGAGCTTCGGCAGGTACAGCGCCTTCTGCGCGTCCGATCCGTGCTGGGACAGGGCCTCGTAGGCGCCATGCGACAGGCCCGGATACATCGAGAACGCCATGTTGGTCGCGCACAGCATCTCGCTGACCATCATCGACACGCTGTGCGGCAAGCCCTGGCCGCCGTATTCGGGCGCGCAGCCGATGCCGGTCCAGCCACCCTCGCGGAAGGTGCGATAGGCCTCGCGGAAGCCCTTCGGCGTGCGGACCACGCCGTTGTCGAGATGGCAGCCTTCCTCGTCGCCGCTGGCATTCAGCGGCAGCAGGACTTCCTCGGCGATCTTGGCGGCTTCCTCCAGCACGCTGTCGATCAGCTCCGGCGTCACGTCCTGCATGCCGTCGAGGGCGGCGAGGCCGGCGCTGTCGTTGAGCTCGTGCAGCACGAAGCGCATGTCGCGCAGCGGCGCCTTGTAGACTTGCATGTTCGTCGCTCCCTAATTGCGCAGCGGCTTGCCGGTCTCAAGCGTGTGTTCGATCCGCGCGAGCGTGGGCCCCGTCCGTATCAGACGCAGAAACGCCGCGCGTTCGAGATCGAGCATCTGCTGTTCGCTGATCACGTCGAGATAGTCCGCCTCGCCACCCGTCAAGGCGCTCGCCAGCGCCTCCGCCACGGTCACGTCATGCGGCGTCGCGATGCCGCGCGCGCGGAACCCCTCGGCGGCCATGCGCAGGGCATAGGCGCCGGACGGGCCCGGCATCTGCTTGAACTCCGGGGGCGCGGGCGGGGCGTAGCCGTCCACCATCGACAGCGCCCGCGCCTTGGCGTCCGCCAGCAGACGATTGCGGTTCATCGTGATCCCGTCGCCGGGGCGCAGGAACTTCAGGTCGCGCGCATCGGCCGCCGACTTGGCGACCGTAGCCGTGCTGATCGTCTCGAACACCTTGGCGACGGCGGGCATCGGACCGCGCGGCAGCTTCGGATCGGCACGCCAGCGGCTGATCATCTCGCCGCAGCCGCCCCATCCCGGAATCACGCCGACGCCGGCCTCGACAAGGCCGATATACGTCTCGGCATGCGCGACGACGGCATCGGCATGCAGCACGATCTCGCAGCCGCCGCCGAGCGCCATGCCGGAGGGTGCGGCGACGACCGGGAACGGCGCGTATTTCAGCGCCTTGTACGCCTGCTGTCCGGCCGCGATGCTCTTGTCGATCTCGCCCCAGGCGGCGATGTTGGCCGCGAACAGCGCAAGGCCGAGATTGGCGCCCAGCGAGAAGTTCTGCCCCTCGTTGTAGATCACCAGCGCCTTGTACTTGTCGCGCACCAGATCGACGGTCTTGCCGATCATCTCCACGATCTTGTCGTCGAGCGCGTTCGACTTCGACGTGAATTCCAGGCACAGCACGCCGTCGCCGATATCCCAGACCGAGGCCGATGCGTTCTTCAGCACAGGGCGAGCCGTCAGCTTGATGTCCTCGAGCAGCAGCACGCCCTCGGGGCGGACGATGTCGTGATAGGCGCCGTCGAGGCCGAGGAACTGCCGGCGGCCCTTCTCGACGCGATAGAAGCTGCGTCCGGCCGCGTCGCGCAGCAGCGCGGGGACCGCCATGCCTTCCTCGTCCAGGCGGCGCACCAGCCAGTCGGTGCCGAGCTTGTCCGCCAGCTCGAACGGACCCCAGCGCCAGTTGTAGCCGAGGCGCATGGTGTCATCGACCGCCGCGATATCGGATGCGGCCGACGGCACCAGGGTCGCCGCATAGGCGATCGTCTGCGCCAGCACGCGGAAGGCGAAGGCGCCGTGCGGCGTCGGCGCGGTGACGAGGGACTTGAGGTCCTTTGCCTCGGCGATGCGCGGCGAATGCTCGGGCCGGTACTCGCCGGTCTTGAGGTCGAGCGCTTCCTTGGTCTTGCGTCCGCCGTCGCGGTTGAGGCGATAGAAACCGCCCTTGCCCTTCCGCCCCGTATAGCCCTCGGCGATCATGCGGCCGATCAGCGGGATGTCGCGGTTGACGCGGTGGAACGCGTCGGAGGGCGGCAGCGCGCGCGCCATCGAGGCGTTGATGTGCGGGCCGAGGTCGATGCCCACGAGGTCCATCAGGCCGAACACGCCCGTCTTCGGCACGCCCATCGGGCGGCCGAGCACGGCATCGGCCTCCTCGACCGTCAGCCCGGCGTCGAGCGTCTCGCACACCGCGAGCTGCATCCAGTAGATGCCGAGGCGGTTGGCGATGAAGCCCGGACTGTCCTCGCAGCGCACGATGCTCTTGCCGAGCGTCACGTCGGCGAAATGCGCGACGGCATCGACCGTCGCCGGATCGCTGTCCGGACCCGCGACGATTTCCAGCAGCCGCATGTAGCGCGGCGGATTGAAGAAATGCGTGATCAGGAAGTCGCGGCGGAACGCCTCCGGCATGCCATCAGTGAGTACCGCCAGCGGAATCGTGGACGTGTTGGAGCTGATGGCGCTGCCCGGCCGGCGGATTGCTTCCAGACGGCGGTAGAGCTGATGCTTCACCTCCGTCTTCTCGATCACCGCCTCGATGATCCAGTCGCAATCGGACAGGCGGGCGAGATCGTCCTCGATGTTGCCCGTCTCCACCAGCTTCGCCGCCGCGCGGGTCATGAAGGCGGCGGGTTCGGTCTTGAGCAGCTTGGCGACCGCGCCCTCGGCGATGACGCTGCGGTTGTTCGCGCCGGGCGGGACGATGTCGAGCAGCACCACCGGCAGCCCGGCATTGGCGACCTGCGCCGCGATACCCGCCCCCATCGTGCCGGCGCCGATGACGCCGACCTTGCGTATCTGCATGCCCATGGTCACACGCGCTCCAGAATGGTCGCGATGCCCTGGCCGCCGCCGATGCACTGCGTCGACAGCGCATAGCGCCCGCCCTCGCGCTTCAGCACCGATGCCGCCTTGCCGGTGATGCGCGCGCCGGTGGCACCCAGCGGATGACCCAGCGCGATCGCGCCGCCGTCGAGATTGACGCGCTCCTCCGGCAGGCCGAGTTCGCGCAGGCAGGCGATCGCCTGGCTGGCGAAGGCCTCGTTGATTTCGACCACGTCGATGTCCTTCGCCTCCAGCCCCGCGCGGGCGAGCGCGCGGCGCGTCGCGGCGACCGGGCCGATGCCCATGATCTCCGGCGCGCAGCCGGCGACGCTGACGGCCTTGATCCGCGCGATCGGCGTCAGACCGTGCTTTTCGGCATAGGCCTCGCTGGTCACCAGCACCGCCGCGGCGCCGTCGGTCAGCGGCGAGGATGTGCCGGCGGTGACGGTGCCGTCCTGGGCGAACGCGGGCTTCAGCCCGGCCAGCGCCTCGGCCGTCGTCTCCGGACGGATGCAGCCGTCCTGATCGACGGTGCCGCCGCGGCCGGTGATCGCCACGATCTCCGCGGCAAGGCGACCGTCCTTCTGCGCCGCCGCCGCCTTCTGCTGACTGCGCACGGCAAAGGCTTCCTGTTCGGCGCGGGGGATCTGCCATTTGCGCGCGACGTTCTCCGCCGTCTCGCCCATGCCCATATAGGCGCCGGCGCTCTTCTTACCGAGTTCGGGGTTGGGCAGCGGGTTGAAGCCCATCATCGGCACGCGGCTCATGCTCTCGATGCCGGCGCAGATGAACGCATCGCCCGCGCCGAGCGCGATCTGTCCGGCGGCGATGTGGATCGACTGCATCGAGCTGCCGCAGAAGCGGTTGACGGTCATGCCCGCGACGGAGATCGGCAGGTCGGCGAGCAGCGCGACAAGGCGGCCGATGTTGAAGCCCTGCTCCGCCTCCGGAAAGGCGCAGCCCATGATGATGTCCTCGATGTCCTCGGGCTTGACCCCCGTCTGCGCGATCAGCCCGCGCACGACCTGTGCCGCGAGATCGTCCGGCCGGGTGCGCGCGAGCGCACCCTTGGTCGCGAGGGTGAAGGGCGAGCGGGCATAGCCGGCGATGACGGCGTGTGTCACAGATCTTCCTCCGTTTGGTCAGGCGACGGCGCGGCGCGACGGCTTCGCCGCCGTCAGCGCCGCCTGCGCCTGGTTGCGTATGTCGGCAAGCTCGGCGAGCGTTTCATCGAGCGCGACGCGCTGCTGTTCCAGCGTCGCGATGCGCGCATCGACGGCACGCAGCAGGGCGCGCACCTGCTCGTGCTGGCTCGTGTCGGCGTCATAGAGATCGAGATATTCGGCGATCTCGCGCAGCGAGAAGCCGAGCCGCTTGCCGCGCAGGATAAGGATCATCCGCGCACGGTCGCGATGGGTATAGACGCGGTTGGTCCCCGCCCGGCGCGGCAGCAGCAGGCCGCGATCCTCGTAGAACCGAAGCGTGCGCGCCGATACGCCGAGATCCCGGCCGAGTTCAGAGACCGTGTAGAGCCGCTCGTCCGCCACTTCCCCGTCCTATCCGTATGCGTGCGATGCCTAACGTATACGTCATAGCGCCGCCGCGCAAGTCGCCCCGGCGTGCGGAGGCGACTGGCAGCGGGAACCAAAGCAGTTTATGTATATTGACAGTAAACATCTCACGGTCCCACGTAATGACGATATTTACGGTGATCTATCGCAGTATAATCGGATTTTTTCTTACGGTCACACTTGGCACGGCGATCCCCGACGCCCACGCTGACGGCATCGTCACGGCGACCGTCCTCGGACAGGGGGTATTCCAGACGACCGACGGCGCCCGCTTCATCGCGCGCGGGGCCAACTACGTGCGTCTCGGGGCCGGGGGATGGCACGACACGCTGGAGCCCGCGACCTATGACGGGCCGCGCGCCGACGCCGCCTTCGCCGCGATGGCGGCGCAGGGCTACAATCTCGTGCGCATCACCCTCGACTGCCCGTCATTCCAGGGCGGGTTCGGCCTGTGGGCGCCGGGTCTGCCCGACACGTATGTCGCGACGGTCGCCGACGTCATTACCCGCGCCGCCGCGCACGGGCTGCGCGTCCTGCTGACCTTCTCCTCGATCCCGCCCAACTACCTGATCGGCCTCACCCCGCCGGCACAGGTCAGCGGCGCGACGCTCAATTACCTCGATCCCGCCTATGTCACCGCCCGCGCGCAGGTATGGAGCGATCTGCTGACCGCCCTCGTGCGCACCGCCGGCCGCGCGATCCTCGCACCCGTCTTCGGCATCGACGCGGAAAACGAGGCGGAGGTCGGCATCGCCGATCAGCCGTGGTCCGCAACCGCCGGCACGTTCACGCTGTACGGCATTGATTTCGATCTCTCCGATCCGGCCAGCCGGCAATGGCTGCTCGATCTCGCCGCCATCGTGTGGATGGACACGCAAGCCGCGGCGATCCACGCGGTCGATCCGTCGCTGCTGGTCTCGACCAGCGTATTCAGCCCGGTGCAGGCGGGGTTTCCGGGCTTCAATGGCGTGCAGCCGGTCGCCGCCCGTCCCGGCGCGACGCGTTACCCGTTGCGCCCGATGATGCTGATGGCGCTGAGCGCGGCGGATTATGTCGATATCCACGAATACTCGGCCGGGGTCGGATGGAACTATGCCGCCTCGCTCGCGAGCGCGGAGATCACGGCGGCAACGCCCTGGCCGAAGCCGCTGCTGTTGAGCGAGTACGGCGCCGCAGTCCCCTTTTATGCCGACGAGGGCGCCGCCGGAGCCGACATGCAGGCGGAGATGGCCGCGACCTGTGCGGCCGGCGTCTCCGGCTGGGCGATCTGGACCTGGGACACGACGGAGCAGACCAATCCCGCCTTCTACACCGCCGACGGCCTGCTCGGTACCGCGATCGGGCCGCAGACGCTGCCGCAGCCGTGCGAGGACATCGCCGCCGGCGATTTCGTGCTAAACGATACCGGCGCTGCACAGATCTTTCATTCGACGGGAAATGGTTACTGCACCTATGCCTCCCCCGCGTCATGGCAGGCGGCGACCGGGGGCGACGCGCTGAACCTGCCGTCCTATAGCCGGATACCGCTCGACATGATTTCAACCGGACTATGCAGCGCCCAGTGAACGGGCGCGTTGCGGGCCGCCTCCGGCGGCGGCTAGCATCGTGTGCCGAACGGCCGGAACGGCCGCGGTCAATACCGGGAGGACGACATGAAAATCTACGATTGGCACATCGCGCCCAATCCGCGCCGTCTGCACATCTATCTCGCCGAGAAGGGCCTTAAGGTCGAACTGGTCGAAGTAGGACAGCCGGACTTCACCCTCGCCCCGTGGTTCAAGGAGAAATATCCGCACGCCATGGTGCCGATGCTGGAGCTGGACGACGTCACGCATATCGGCGAGGCGATGGCGATCGCGCGCTATTTCGAGGAAACGCAGCCAGACCCGCCGCTGATGGGCACGACGGCGAAGGAAAAGGCCGTCATCGACATGTGGGAAAAGCGTGCCAACGAGGAAGGCATGCTGCCCGCCTCGGAGCTGTTCCGCAACACCCATCCCGCCTTCGCGGCACGCGGCCTGCCGGGCGCGCACGAGCCGGTGCCGGCGATCGAGGCGCTGCGCGACCGCGGACGCGCGCGGCTTGCGCGCTTCTTCCGCAAGTTCGATGAGCAGCTCGGGCGGCAGGAGTTCGTCGCCGGGTCCAAATGGTCGATTGCCGATGCAACGACCCTGTGCGCCATCGACTTCGCCGGCTGGACGGACGTCAGGATCCCCGAGGACTGCCGCAACCTGCAACGCTGGTACAAGGCCGTCGACGCGCGTCCCTCCGCCCGCGCCTGAGCCGGTCCGGAGTAAGGCGGCCCTGCGTCAGGCGGGGCGGGCGGCGTAGTCGGCCGCCAGCTCCTTCTTCGACAGCTTGCCCACCATCGTGCGCGGCAGGCTCGCGCGTATCTCGATCGCCTTCGGCATTTCGATCTTGCTGATCTGCGTCTCGAGATGCGCGCGCAGCGCCGCGGGCGTCACCTCCTGACCGGGATGCAGCGCCACGAAGGCGACCGGAGCCTGTCCGCGATAGGGGTCCGGAACGCCGATCACCAAAGCCTCCGCCACCGCCGGATGGCTGTACAACGCCGCCTCGATCACGCTCGGATAGACGTTGTAGCCGGAACACAGGATCAGCTCCTTCAGCCGGTCGAGGACGTAGACATATCCGTCCTCGTCCACCCGGCCGATGTCGCCGGTACGCAGCGCGCCGTCGATCATCACCGCTTCCGTCGCCGCCGGGTTGTGCCAGTAGCCGGCCATCACCTGCGGCCCGCGTATGCAGATTTCGCCCCGTTCCCCCTGCGGCACGATCGCATGCGGCGGCGCGATGTCGCGCAGCTCGATGACGGTGCCCTGCATCGGCACGCCGATGGAGCCGTTCTTGATCACCCCGTCGGGCGGGTTACAGGTCGCGACGCCCGAGCATTCCGTCAGGCCATAGCCCTCCACCAGCCGGCAGCCGGTCAGCGTCTTGAACCGGTCCCGCACCTCCGCCGGCAGCGGTGCGCCGCCGGAGACGCAGACCTTGAGCGACGACAGGTCACGCGGTTGCCGCGCGCAGGCATCGTTGATCGCCGCGTACAGCGTCGGCACCCCGGCAAAGATCGTCGGGCGCTGCCGCTCCATCGCGCGCATCAGATCGTCGAGCACGAAACGCGGCTGCAGGATCAGCTCCGCGCCGGTCAGCACCGCCGCGTTCAGCAGCGCGGTCAGGGCGAAGACATGGAACAGCGGCAGCACCGCCAGCATCCGCTCCCGCCCTTCCTCGAACGAGGGGAAATGCGCATGCACCTGCCGCGCGTTCGCCAGCAGGCCGCCATGCGTCAGCATCGCTCCCTTCGGCACGCCGGTGGTGCCGCCGGTGTACTGCAACGCCGCGATGTCGCCCGGCGCGACCGGAACCGGCGCGGGCGGCGTCGCATCGGCGATGATGTCGGCATGACGGACCCAGGCTGGGTCGCGCGGCATGCGCGCGGTCTCCCGCCGGCGGAACGCGCGATAAAGCAATCCCTTGTGCGCCGGCAGCACGGCGGCCATCGGGCAGACGACGACGAGGCGCACCTGTGTCTGCGGCACCGCCGCGCGCAGCTTGGCGGCGATCATCTCCAGGTCGACGGTGACGAGCACCTCGGCCCCGGCATCGTTGAGCTGGTGCACCAGTTCGCGCTCGACATAGAGCGGATTGCAACCGACGACGATCGCCCCTGCCTGCAACGCCGCGAAATAGTAGATGACGTAATAGGGCGTGTTCGGCAGGCAGAGCGCGACGCGCATGCCGGGCGTCACGCCGGCCGCCTGCAACCCGCGCGCGGCCCGCGCCACCAGCGCGCCGAGCGCGGAATATGTCCAGCGCCGGCCGAGAAACTCCACCGCGGGCCGGTCGCCGAAACGCGCCCCCGACTGCGCGAGCATGTCGGGCAGCGTCTCCGCCGGCGGCGGCGCGACACGCTGATCAGGGCTGATCTGGTCCATGCGCATGGCTGCGGTCCCCTTCCGTCACCCGGCCGGCGCGTCGGGGGATGTCCCGCGCGCGCCCCCGGCATGGCCGCGGCCGCCCAGGACCGAGCCGTCAGTCAGCTATGACAATGCCGGGCATCTGACAAATCGACGGGTTGTCAGGGCGCGCCCGACGGCCCACCTGCCGCGGACATAAGTGTTCTGCCGCCGACCGGCGTGTGAAAGCCTTCACTGCCGGTCATATCAAGGCGGCGTAATTCAAAGCCGTCCGGTCGCTATCGGCCCGCCCCGCGCGGACCATGTCCGGACCGACGGCACACAGTCCGACGACAGAGCTTCAGCGGAGGATAGGATCATGGCCGCACACACCATCGCACTCGGCACCGAAACCGGCGGATTCGCGCGGCGACGCCTGTTGGGCTTTGCCGCCGCGGGCGTGGCGGCGGCACTTCTCGCCCGCCCGGGCCTCGCCCACGCCGCGTCGTATGCCGAAGGCGACGGCGCGGCAGCGCCGGTCAAGGCGCTCGGCGACGCGCTGATCCAGGCGATGCGGGCCGGCGCCGGCACCCCGTTCGCGCAGCGCTACGCGATGATCGCCCCCGCGATCGATCGGGCGTTCGACCTGCAGACCATCCTGCGCGTGTCCGTCGGCCCGCGCTGGGCGTCCATGACGCCGGACGAGCAGGCGAAGCTGCTCGACGTGTTCCGGCGCTACACGGTCGCGAGCTATGTCGCCAATTTCGACAGCTACAGCGGCCAGACGCTGGACGTCACCCCGTCCAGCCGTGCGCTGCCGGGCGGCGAGCAGGTGGTGGACACCACGATCGGCGACGCGAAGCTCAGCTACGTGATGCGTCAGGTCGGCGGCCAGTGGAAGGCGGTGGACGTGCTGGCGGACGGCTCGATCAGCCGCGTCGCCGTGCAGCGGTCCGATTTCCGCAGCGTGATCAACAGCGGCGGCAGCCAGGCGCTCATGGCGAGCCTGCAGCGGAAGGTCTCCGACCTGTCCGGCGGCAGCCTCGCCTGAGCCCTGCGGCGATGCGACAGGCGCCGGGCCTTACGGCTCGGCGCCGACCCGCACCACGAGCTTGCCGAAGTTCTTTCCCCCGAGCAGCCCGATGAACGCCTCGGCGGCGTGATCGAGCCCGTCCACGACGTCCTCGCGATAGCGCAGGCTGCCGTCCATCACCCAAGGTGCGGCCAAACGGCGCCATTCGTCGAACCGCTCCGGCTTGTCGGAGACGATCAGACCCTCGATACGCAGCCGCTTACGCACCGCGGCCATCAGGTTCGGGCCGGGCGCCAGCTCGGTGTTGTTGTACTCGGCGACCATGCCGCACATCACCATTCGGCCGAAATCGTTCAGCAGGGGGAAGACCGCCGCCTGCACCGCCCCGCCGACATTCTCGAAATAGACGTCCGCGCCCTTGGGACAGGCGGCCGCTATTGCCTTTCGCAGCTCCGGCGCCCGGTGGTCGACGCAGTCGTCGAAACCCAGCTCCTCGCGCACGAAGCGGCACTTGTCCGCCCCCCCCGCGATACCGACCGCCCGCGCCCCGGCCCGCTTCGCCAGCTGCCCGACCACCGAGCCGACGGCACCGGAGGCGGCGGAGACCACCACCGTCTCACCGGCCTTGGGCTGGCCGATGTCCTTCATGCCCGAATAGGCGGTCACCCCTGGCATGCCGAGGATGCCGAGGTAATAGGACAGCTTCGCCTCGCCCTTGCGCAGCTTGCTGAGCGAGCCCCAGGCCGAGGTGCCGGCGCTGACGCAATGCGTGCTCCAGCCGCGCGGACCCACGACAATGTCGCCGGGCGCGTAGTCGGGATGGGCGGAGGCCACGACCTCGCCCACCGTCTCGCCGGTCATCACCTCGCCGATGGCAACGGGCTTGGCGTACGACTTCGCCTCCGACAGCCGCCCGCGCATATAGGGGTCGAGCGACAGGTAGATCGTGCGGGTGACGATCTCGCCCTCCGCCGGGGTCGGGATCGCGTCCTCGATGATCTCGAAGTCATCGGCGGCCGGCATGCCCTGCGGGCGGCGGCGCAGGACGACGGAGCGGCGCATGGCCATCACGCGGCCTCCGCGCGCAGCACCACGCGGCCCGCGACCCGCCCGTCGCGCAGGCGCATCAGCGCGTCGTTGGCCTGGTTCTGCGGCACCACCTCGACCGGCAGGGCCTTCAGGTTGCCGCCCTGCGCCAGGGCCATCAGCTCCCGCAGATCCTTCACCGTGCCGACATAGCTGCCCTGCACCGTCAGCGCCCGGATCGCCATGATCGGCAGCGGCAGATACAGCTCGCCGCCGAACAGCCCGACCTGCACCAGCCGGCCGCCCTTGCGCAGCGCATCGAAGGAGAAGCGGGCGGTCGCGGTGCCGTTCACGAGGTCGATGACCGCGCCCACCGGGCCGCCGGCCGCGTCGATGATCCGCTTCGCCACTCCCTCGCCCGCCCCGTCCACGGCGGCCGAGGCGCCGGCGGCCAGCGCGCCCTCGCGCTTCTCGGCGCTGACGTCGACGGAGATGATCGCCTTGTGGCCGAGCGCGCGCAGGATCGCGATGGCGTTCAGCCCGAGGCCGCCGGCGCCGACCAGCACGATCGGATCGTCCGGCGCCATCGGCATGCACTTCTTGATCGCCGAGAAGACGGTGATGCCGGAGCACGCATAGGTCGCGGCCAGCGACGGATCGACGGTGCCCGGATCGACCAGATGCCGCGGGTGCGGCGCGACGACATGCGTGGCATAGCCGCCGTTCTGATAGACGCCGAGGCTGCGCGCCGCGCGGGTGCACATGTTGTCCTCGTCGGCTAGGCAGGCCGGGCATTCGCCGCAGCCGAGCCACGGATAGACGACCCGCAGGTCGCCGACCTTCACCCCCTTGGCATCCGGCCCGAGCTTGACCACGCGGCCGACGATCTCGTGGCCCATGGCCAGCGGCAGGGTCACGCCGCGATCCTTCAGCGACATCTTCTTGCCGCCGCCGAGGTCGTAATAGCCTTCCCAGATATGCAGGTCGGAATGACAGACGCCGCAATGCGTCGTCTCCAGCAGGACCTCCGTGCCCTTCGGCTCCGGCGTCGGCAGTTCGAGCTCCTTCAGCGGTGCTCCGTTCTCGACCACGGCCCAGGCGCGCATGACCGTCCCCTCCCCTGCTTGTTCCGAAAATACGATTGCGGGCCCGATGGGACACGCAGCACCGGTGGCGGTCAAGCCGCCGGGGGCGCATGCTGCCGCGCATGGAACGCGAGTCGGAGACAGGCCGCGACCTCGTGCTGCTCGGCGGCGGCCACGCGCATGTGGAGGTGCTCCGCCGCCTGGCGCGCCATCCCGCAGCCGGCCTGCGGGTGACGGTGATCGCCCGCGAACGGATGACCCCCTACACGGGGATGCTGCCGGCACTGCTGCGCGGCGAGGTCGCATGGCGCGACGCCCATATCGATCTGGCCGAGTTGACGGCCCGCGCCGGCGCCCGGCTGGTCATCGCCGAGGCGCGGTCGATCGACCTCGCCGCCAAGCGGGTCGCCGCGCGCGGCCAGCCGGCGATCGGCTTCGATTTGCTGTCGCTCGACATCGGCGGCGAGCCCGCCATGCCGGCCGAGGGCGAGGTGCCGGATGGCGTGC
>NZ_BANB01000477.1 GCF_000964365.1 Acidisphaera rubrifaciens HS-AP3
CAGCGGGCTCGATCGCGTGATCCGCGCGGGTTACGACCTTCTCGGCCTGATCACCTATTTCACCGTGGGGCCGAAGGAAGCGCGCGCCTGGACGATCACCGTCGGCACCCGCGCACCCGCCGCCGCCGGCGTCATCCACGGCGATTTCGAGCGCGGGTTCATCGCGTGCGAAACCATCGCCTATGACAACTACGTGGCGTTGAAGGGCGAGGCCGGCGCGCGCGAGGCCGGCCGGCTGCGGATCGAGGGGCGCGACTACGTCGTGCGCGACGGCGACGTGCTGCTGTTCCGCTTCAACGTGTAGGCGTCGCCGGCGGGGCCGGCGGCGGCGCGTCCAGCTCCAGGCTCAGCCGGCGCAGCGCCTGCGTATGGGGATGGGCGCAGCGTCCCGCGCGCAGGTCATCGGTGCTCAGCACCTCCACCAGCGCGCCGTCGAGCAGCACTCCGATCCGCTCGCAGAGATGCGCGACCACGCCGAGGTCATGGCTCACCAGGACGATCGTGAGCTGCCGGTCGCGGCGCAGATCGGCCAGCAGATTCAGCACCTCCGCCTGCACCGACACGTCGAGCGCGCTGGTCGGCTCGTCGAGCAGCAGCACGTCCGGACCCGCGATCAGCGCCCGGGCGATCGCGACCCGCTGGCGCTGGCCGCCGGACAGCTGGTGCGGATAGCGGTAGCGGACGGACGAGGGCAGCGCGACGTCCGCCAGCGCCTGCGCGATGCGCGCGTCCCGGTCGCGCAGCCGGTGCACGATCAGCGGCTCGGCCAGCAGCCGGTCCACGGTCTGGCGCGGATGCAGCGCCGTGCCGGGGTCCTGGAACACCATCTGCACCCGGCGGAAGAAGGCGCGCGGCGGGCGGCGCGGCACGTCGGCGCCGGCCAGGTGGACGCGGCCGGCGTGGCGCAACCCGGCGCCGGCGAGGATGCGCAGCAGGCTCGATTTGCCCGATCCGCTCTCGCCGATCAGGCCGAAGGCGCCGCCCGCCGGCACGTCGAACGCGACGTCGCGCAGCACGGTCGTCCCGCCGTAGCGCAGCCCGATCCCCTCGCAGCCGATCACAGCGCCCACCAAGCGTCGCGCCGGACCACCGGCAGGCGGGCACGCGGGCGCGCGAGCGACGGCAGGCAGTCGAGCAGCGCGCGGGTATAGGGGTGCGTCGCCCCCGCGAGGTCGGCGGCGGCCCGCGTCTCCAGCACGCGCCCGGCATACATGACCATCACCCGGTCGCAGTGCCGGGCGACCAGCGGCAGATCATGGGTAATCAGGATCAGCCCCATGCCCCGCGCCGCCGCC
>NZ_BANB01000476.1 GCF_000964365.1 Acidisphaera rubrifaciens HS-AP3
CAGATAGGTGTCCAGATCGCGACGGGCGGCCGCGAAGTAGGCGCCCAGGTCCAGCCGGGACAGCCAGCCGATGTCCGACTCGCCGAAGAAGCGCACCAGCTTCGGCACGTCGAACAGCGATACGCCGGTATGCCACCACGGTGTGCCGCCACGTTCGCCGAGCAGCGAGCCGAGCGTGATGCCAAATTCGAACACCCGGAAGGCGCGGCTGCGCGGGCGCAGGACGCGGCTGAAGATCTCAATGTGGTCCTGCCGGCGCGCCAGCAGGAAACATTCACCGAGGGCGCCGGCACCAAGAAGTTCCGTTCCGTGACAGGCCGAGCCCTCGGGGAACACCACGCGGCGCGCGCTGCGGTAGATGTTCATCTGCTCCAGCAGCGGATACCGCTCCGGCGAGATGATCGACACGCCCTGCTCCGCCAGCAGATGCTCGATGTAGTGCTCGCCCAGGAAGGTGCCGCCTCGCGGCATGAACCGACGGGAGACATACACATCGCCGATCGACAGCGGCTCGACGCCATGGCGTTTCAGCCACGCCTCCGAATGCCGGGCCAGGGCCTCCACGTAGCCGGGCTTGGGTCCGCCTCCGAAATCCGATGCCTGCTCGCTGATATGCAGCCGCTCCACCACGGCATTCTGGTTGATCACCTGCACATCGCCCGGCGCAATGTCGAAGAAGGCGAGTATCTCGCGGAAGAAAGCCGGGGCGCTGGCCACGCTGTTGAGCAGGGGATCGCCGCCAACGCCCACGAACAGCCAGGTGCCGCGTGCGCCCTGATTCAGGGACGGCAGGAGCCGGTGCGCCATCTCCGACAGGAAATGCCCGAAATGCGCGTAAATCGGTCCCCCGTACACATAGTCGCCGTAGAGGGTCACGTCGTAGCGCGCATCCGCCGACGCGCTGTCCACCGGCTGCCAGTACCGGGAATGCCGCAGCCTCTGCTGCCCGGGGTCGTCCGTCACGACGAGCCCGCCGCGAAACCCCGTGGGTGGCGGCGCGACGAGCGGATGATGGTACGCCTGGACGTGGGCGTGCCGCAGATCGGCGACAGAGAGTTGTCCGGTCATGCTGCGCATACCGTTCGGTCGACTGTCACTGCGGCCTTTCGGGTGCTGATTTCATTCCCCAACCTGGCGCATCCCCCGCCCGGCCTCGCGAAACTTCTACTGTGGCGGCGCGGACGTTGGCAACGTCGCCGGCGGCGTGCGGGCAACGTTGCCCGCGGCGTGCGCGCCGCGTCGCCGGGCGCCGCACCCGGTCCGCGTTCACTGACCGGCGTTCACGCGGCGGCGGCGTCGCGCAGATGCAGACAGGCGCCGCCGCTCCACTCGTCGGCCCGCACCACGCCGGCGACATGCAGCATCCCGCCCGCCGGCCCCGCCGCCAGCGCCGCGAACAGGTC
>NZ_BANB01000475.1 GCF_000964365.1 Acidisphaera rubrifaciens HS-AP3
CTGACCGCGGTCGCGCTCACCGCCCCCCACCCGGCCCGCGCGCAGCTTCGTCCGGGCAGTGTCGCCCCCCTGTTCACCGCCGAGGCGGCGCAGGGCGGCCAGACCATGCGCTTCTCCCTCGCCGACGCGCTGAAGCGCGGGCCGGTCGTGCTGTATTTCTTCCCGCAGGCCTTCACCTCCGGCTGCACGCAGGAGGCGCACGACTTCGCGCAGGCAATGGACGACTACCGAAAGCTCGGCGCGCAGGTGGTCGGCGTCTCCGGCGACGACATCGCGACCCTCGGCAAGTTCTCGGTCCACGACTGCGCCGGCAAGTTCCCGCTGGTCGCCGACAAGGACCGGGCGGTGATGAAGGCGTATGACTCCGTCCTCGTCCCCATGACGTCGTACGCGAGCCGCACCAGCTACGTCATCACGCCCGACGACAAGATCCTGTATGCCTACAACGCCCTCAATCCGGATCAGCACGTCGCGAACACGCTCGCGGCGCTGACGCAGTGGCGGGCGACGCATCCCGCGGACGCCGCCGCCCATTAAACAACGAGGAAACCCGACCTTGCCGCACCTGCTGTACGTTGAGTCGTCGCCGCGCAAGCAGCGCTCGGCCTCGATCGAGGTCGCGCACGCCTTCATCGACGCCTGGAAGGCGCGGCACCCCGACGGCACCGTCGACACGCTCGATGTCTGGAACACGCCGTTGCCGGAGTTCGACGGCGACGCGCTCGACGCCAAATACGCGGGCCTCGCGGGACAGGCGCTGACGCCGTCGCAGCAGGCGGCGTGGGACGGCATACGCGCGATCGCCGACCGCTTCCACAAGGCGGACGTCATCGTCATCGGCGTGCCGATGTGGAACTTCGGCATCCCCTATAAGCTCAAGCACCTGATCGACGCGATCTCGCAGAAGGACGTGCTGTTCACCTTCGACGAGCGCGGGCTGAACGGGCTGCTCGGCGGCCGCCGGCTCGTCATCGTCGCGGCGCGCGGCATCGGGCTCGATGATTTCCCGCGCGCGCAGTTCGACTTCCAGGAAAGCTACATGACCGCCTGGGGCAAGATGGTCGGCATCACCGATATCGAGATCATCGCCGCCGAGAAGCTGCTCTACGGCCCGGACGCCGACACCGCCTCGCGCGCGGCGGCGCGGGACGCGGCGGCGACCCTCGCGCGACGGTCATAACCGCCACGCGCCGCGACGCGGCGGGGCCCCTCTGGCGCCGCCGGCTTCCCGGCGGTAAGGCGTGTCGAAGCCATGATCGACACGAACGATGAAGAGATCGGCCTGATCCGGGAAAGCGCGGCCGCCGTCGCGCCCCCGGGCGGCGATCTGCGCCGGGTGCGCGCACTCCGCTTCGCCACCCCCGGCTTCGACCCCGCCACCTGGGCCACGATCCGCGAGATGGGTTGGCCCGGCTTCCGCGTCGCCGAGGCCGAGGGCGGCGCCGGCCTCGGCATGCGCGCCTTCTGCGCGCTGGTGGAGGAGCTGGGCGCGGGCTTGGTGCCGGAGCCGCTGATCGGCGCCGCCATGGCCGCCGCCATCCACCCGCCGCTGCTGGCCGACGACCGCCTCGTGCTGCCCGCGTGGCAGGAGCGGACCGGCAGCCTGGAGTTGGCGGGCGACACCACCCTCGCCGGCGGCCGGCTGCGCGGGCGCAAGGTGTTCGTGCCGATGGCCGCCGGCGCGCGCGCCTTCGTGGTGACGGC
>NZ_BANB01000474.1 GCF_000964365.1 Acidisphaera rubrifaciens HS-AP3
CGAGGTCATTCTGATCTCTGGCAAGGGAGATGATGCGGCCGACTGGAGCGAGGTTCTGGACCCCGCCGATCCGGTGCGTGGCGCGCGGTACGATCTGCTGCTCGCGGGACAGGGCCGCCTGCGGCGGAGCGCGTCGGCGGTGTTTCCCTCGGTGGCGCGGTTCACGCGCGTCTGCGCCTATGACCGGCCGGGGACGCGGATCGGCGGACACGATACGTCCACGCCGGTCGCGCAGCCGCATCCCCTCAGTCAGGATGTTCGCGACCTGTCGCGGCTGCTGACGGCGGCGCACGAAGCTGGCCCGTATGTTCTCGTCGCCAACTCGTACGGCGGGTTGATCGCCCTGCTGTACGCACGGACGCATGCCGGCGAGATCGCGGGGCTTGTCATGGTCGATGGCGCGACCGAGCGCATGCGGGAGGTCCTCGGCCCGGCGAAGCTCGCGCGTTGGGACGCAAGCAACCGCGTATCCTCCCCGGCAATCCCCGAGGCGGTCGAACTCGCGGACGCCTTTGAGACCATCGGCGCGGCGCCTCCCGTCCCCCTGTGCCCGGCCGTCGTGCTGAGCGCCGGCAAGCCCTGGCCGCCCGCGCCGCCTGATCCACCGGGGAGCGCACGGGGCGACGCATCGGCGACGTTCGCCGACTGGCAGGCCGCCCAGGACCTGCTGGCCGCCTCACTCAAGGCACGCCACGTGACGGTGCCGACCAGCGGCCACGCCATGTATCTCTACGAACCGCAACTGGTTGCCGACGCCATCCGCGATACGGTCCGCGAGGCCCGCAGGAACGCCTCCACGGCACCGGGCCCACGCTGAATGGCCAATCGCCGGGCGCGCCCGGTCAAGGCGTCCCGAACAGCCGTCCGTCCCACCACACCGGCTGATGCAGCCCATGCGTCACGCGCCGCGCGTCGGCGTGGCTGTCGTTGATCAGCACGTTGCGCTCCATCCGCGCCACCACGCTGGGCACGATCAGCAGCAGTGAGCGGCCGGAGCGTTGCCACGCCTCGCCATAGGCCTTGGATGCCGCGCAATCCTCGGCGTCCCAGCCCGGCAGATGCGGCGGCGAGAGCATCTCGTAGGAAACGCCCGGCGGGATCGTGATCTCGATCCAGTGCTGGTTTGGCGGCATGCGGCCGTTCCCGTGGACCAGCTTTTCCAGCATCGCCGTGCTGTAGTGCTCGGCGGCGTAGATCATCGGGCTCGCCGGGGTGTTCCACCGGCCCGGCGCGAGCTTGGAGCCCGTCGCGTCAAAAATCGGCCAGGCGCCGTGCGGGTCGCCGATACGATAGGCGGTGAGGACGCGGTCGAGCGTCTGCGCCGTCACACGGCGCTGCCGTATTTCAGACGGCCGAGAATGCCCTCGACCACCGGGCGGCCGAGTTCATTTTCCAGCACGACGTCCACCGGGCGGCGTCCGTGCAGCAGGGCGTGCGGCTCGAACATGAACCGCCGCGCCGCCTCCTCGCTGCCCCAGACGTCGAGGGCCGCCGTCCAGACGCCGGCGAGACGCGCGAGGCGCGTGCCCTCCTCGGCCGACAGGCGGCTGCCGCCGCGCACGGTCGCGTCGGCCGACGCCTTGCGCCGCCGGGCCAGGGTCGCGCGCGCGACGATGCGGAAGGCGAACTTGCTGTCCGACGGGGCGACCGACCGCACCACCCGGTCGAGGGCCGCCAGCGGCAGGCCGTTCTCCACCGCCGACATCAGCGGCAGCGGGCCGGAGGCGCGTATGCCCAGCAGGCGCGAGACGGGGTCCGCAATGGCCGGCATGGCTCACCTCATCATCGCTGTCTCATCCGGGACAGAAAATGGGCTCGCCCGGGAGCCGCGGCAATCCCCCCGCTACCCCGCCTGCCGCTCCACCCGCGCCCCGCAGGCGGCGAGCTTGCGTTCCAGCGCCTCGTAGCCGCGGTCGAGGTGATAGACGCGGTTGATCACCGTCTCGCCGCGCGCCGCCAGCCCCGCCAGCACCAGGCTCACGGACGCGCGCAGGTCCGTCGCCATCACCGGCGCGCCCGACAGCGCCGGCACGCCGCGCACGATCGCGCTCGCGCCGTGCACGTTCACCCGCGCGCCCATGCGCGCCAGCTCCGGCACGTGCATGAAACGGTTCTCGAAGATCGTCTCCGTCACCATCGCCGCCCCCTCGGCGACCGACATCAGCGCCATGAACTGCGCTTGCATGTCGGTCGGGAAGCCGGGATAGGGCTCGGTCATCACGTCCACGCCGTGCAGGCCGTTCAGCCGCCGCACGTCGAGGCCGTGCGCGTCCTCGGTGATCTCCACCCCCGCCTCGCGCAGGATGCGCACCACCGCGCCCAGATGCTCGAGCCGCCCGCCGCGCAGATAGACGCGCCCGCCGGTGATCGCGGCGGCGCAGGCATAGGTGCCGGTCTCGATACGGTCGGGCACCACGCTGTGCGACGCCGCGTGCAGGCGCGCGACCCCTGCGATCTCAAGCTTGTCGGTGCCGATGCCGCTGATGCGCGCGCCCATGGCGGTGAGGCACGCCGCGAGGTCGCCGATCTCCGGCTCGCGCGCGGCGTTGACCAGCACCGTCTGCCCCTCGGCGAGGGAGGCCGCCATCAGCGCGTTTTCGGTGGCACCGACGGAGACGAAGGGAAACACGATGCGCGCGCCCGACAGCCGCGTGCGCCCGGGGGCGAGGCGCGCGTTGATGTAGCCGCCGTCGAGGTCGATCACGGCGCCCATCTGCTCCAGCGCCTTCAGATGCAGGTCGACCGGCCGCGTGCCGATCGCGCAGCCGCCGGGCAACGATACCCGCGCCTCGCCGGTGCGCGCCAGCAGCGGGCCGAGCACGAGGACGGAGGCGCGCATCTTGCGCACGATGTCGTACGGCGCCTCGGTGCTGGTGATGCGCCCGCCGATCGACAGCGTCCGCCCCTCGGCATCCACCGGCTCCACCGCGATCCCGTGCTGCGACAGCAGCGCCGCCATGGTGTCGATGTCGGCCAGCCGCGGCACGTTCGACAGCGTCAGCCGCTCGTCGGTCAGCATGCCGGCGGTCATCAGCGGCAAGGTCGCGTTCTTCGCCCCGCCGATCGGGATCTCGCCGGACAGCGGATGGCCGCCGCGGATGCTGATGCGGTCCATGCGCGCGCCCCTTAAAGCCGCGGCAGCGCGACGCCGCGCTGATGCATGTATTTGCCCGCACGCTCGGCATAGGACGTCTCGCACGGCTCGTTGCCGAGCAGGAACAGGAACTGGCAGATGCCCTCGTTGGCGTGGATCTTCGCCGGCAGCGGCGTGGTGTTGCTGATCTCGATCGTCACCTGCCCCTCCCATTCCGGTTCAAGCGGCGTCACGTTCACGATGATGCCGCAGCGGGCATAGGTGCTCTTGCCGAGGCAGACCACCAGCACGTCGCGCGGGATGCGGAAATACTCGACCGTGCGCGCCAGCGCGAAGCTGTTGGGCGGGATGATGCACGTGTCGGTCTTGCGGTCGACGAAGCTCGCCGGCGTGAACGCCTTCGGGTCGATCACAGCGCTGTCGACGTTGGTGAAGATCTTGAACTCGTCGGCCACGCGCGCGTCGTAGCCGTAGCTCGACAGGCCGTAGCTGATCACCCCCTCGCGCCGCTGCGTCTCGGTGAAGGGCTCGATCATGCGGTGTTCGGTCGCCATGCGGCGTATCCAGCGGTCCGACATGACGGTCATCGTGGCAATCTCCGGGCCAGTGGCGGCCAAGGACGGGCGACGGGAAGGAAAACCGCGAAAAAGGACGCGACCTCGGGATAGCGACCCGCGGCGATGCCACGCAATCCCGTGCCGGTGGCGGCAGAAATCATCCCGCGTCGCCGCGCGACGACGTCTCCGGGGCATCGCCGGTCAGCGCGGCGGTCGCGGCGCGGGCGCGGGCCTGCTGCTTGCGCCGGTGCAGGTTGGCGCGCAGGCAGTCACGCAGCCCGGCCTCCCGCCCCGCCGCCCCGCCTGACACCCCGCCGGACGCCGCCGCCGGGGTTCGCGGTTGCCCGTTCCGTTGCCCGTCCCGCTGGCCGTCCCGTTGTCCGTCCCGCTGGCCGTCTTCCCGCTGATCCACCGCACCTCTCCCTGGCCGCCCTGCGCCGCGCGCTTGTCGCATCCGGCGGCCGGCCGGCCAAGCATTGCCGGCCGGCCGCGCCTTGACCCGCGTCAATGCGCCGCCCCGCACGCACCG
>NZ_BANB01000473.1 GCF_000964365.1 Acidisphaera rubrifaciens HS-AP3
CGAGCCGCTGCCGCATGCGGGCCTCGGCCTGAAACCCGCGCGCGTGACCGAACGGCTCGGGCGCATGGGCGACGCGCGCTCGGTCAGCCTGATCTGCATCGCGACCTATGACATCCCGCAGGATTTCCCCCCGGCCGCCCTCGCGCAGGCCGAGGCCGCGGGCCCGGTCGCGCTGGGCAGCCGCGCCGACCTGCGGGACATGCCGCTGATCACCATCGACGGCGCCGACGCGCGCGATTTCGATGACGCGGTGCATGCGGAAGCCGACGGCGACGGTTTCCGCCTGACGGTCGCGATCGCCGACGTCGCGCACTACGTCCCCGGCGGCAGCGCGCTCGACCGCGCCGCCTGGACGCGCGGCAACAGCGTCTATTTCCCCGACCGCGTCGTGCCGATGCTGCCGGAGGCGCTGTCCAACGGCTGGTGCAGCCTGCGCCCGCAGGAGGAGCGCGGCTGCCTGTTCGTCGAAATCCGCATCGGCCCGGACGGGCGCAAGCGCGCGCACCGGTTCGGGCGCGGCCTGATGCGCTCGGCCGCGCGCCTGACCTATGAGCAGGTGCAGGCGGCGGCGGAGTCGGGCGATGCGCTGGGGCTGCCGGACGGGATGCTGGCGACGCTCTACGCCGCCTTCCGCGCGCTGCTGGCGGCGCGCGAGGCGCGCGGCACCCTCGACCTCGACCTCGCCGAGCGGCGCGTCGTGCTCGACGATGCGGGGCGGGTGGCCGACGTGGCGCCGCGGCCGCGCCTCGACAGCCACCGGCTGATCGAGGAGTTCATGGTGATGGCGAACGTATGCGCCGCCGAGGAACTCGAGCGGCTGCACACGCCCTGCGTCTATCGCGTCCATGCGCCGCCCTCGGCGGAGAAGCTGGATGCGCTGCGCGACTTCCTGCGCGGCTTCGACATCACGCTGCCGCCCGGCGATCAGCTGCATCCGCGCGACCTCGGCCGCGTTCTGACCCGCGTCGCGGGCACGCCGGAGGCACTGCTGGTGAACGAGGTGATGCTGCGCAGCCAGAGCCAGGCCGCCTACAGCCCCGACAACATCGGCCATTTCGGCCTCGCGCTCACGCGCTATGCGCATTTCACCAGCCCGATCCGGCGCTACGCGGATCTGCTCGTGCATCGCGCGCTGATCCGCGCCCTGCGCCTCGGCCCGGACGGTCTCGACGCCGATGCCGCCGCGCGGCTCGCGGAGACCGCCGAACACATCACCGCGACGGAGCGTCGCGCCGCCACCGCCGAGCGCGAGGCGGTGGACCGTTACCTCGCCGCCTACATGGCCGACAAACGCGGCGCGCATTTCGCGGCCCGCATTTCCGGCGTGACGCGCGGCGCGTTGTTCGTCACAGTCGAGACGAACGGAGCGAGCGGTATCGTTCCGATTTCCACGCTGCCCGACGATTTCTGGATGCACGACGAACGGACACACAGCCTGTCCGGCCGCAGGACGCGGCTGACCTACAGCCTCGCGCAGGCGGTGGAGGTGCGTCTGGCGGAGGCGAGTCCGCTGACCGGCGGCCTCGTCTTCCACATCGTGCCCTCGACGCAAGGATCTTCGACCTCCGCGCCGCGCGCCGGCGGCGG
>NZ_BANB01000472.1 GCF_000964365.1 Acidisphaera rubrifaciens HS-AP3
CAACGGCCTCTACAAGGGCGAGGTCATCCATCGCGCCCGCCCTTGCGTTAGCGCCAGGGTTCCGGGTCGACTTTGCTTGCAAGTACGGGAAAGCCTACCGCTGGCGTCTTCGAGCAGTCACGCCTCGAGAAAACGGCGGCCGGCATGGAGTGTGGCTATTCGCCGGAGCCGCGCTGCCCGCCTCGTGCAGCCGTGCCCGCAGTTGCCGGCGGACGCTGTCCATCGGTGGGCCCGCGATGCACAACGGCGCGCAAGCCTGCTCCCAGCTCAGTGGGGCGAAGTCGGGGTGCAGTTGGCGATGGGCCCCACCATTGGCGAAGGCAGCGCGGTTGCCGGTATCGAGATAGCTCTCCGCGGGCAGCCCCTCCGCGAGCAGCACGTCGTGGCTGTCCAACTCGACGTGATAATACGTCACGTGCTCACGCCGCTCCTGCGCCACGCTGGTGCCGTTGGCGAGGTATTTGATCGGGATCAGCACGCCCTCGACGAACAGAGAGTGGTCCGGCGAGAGCAGCAGGTCGCGTTTCGGCAGACCGGGCCCGAAGGCGCCGGCTCGTACCCGCACCGGCCAGACCCGATGCGGCTCGGGTTGGCGGGTACTGTCCACCGGGCTGATGCCGATCCAGCGCACCGAGCGCAGCGCGCCGGAGGCCGTGCGCACGCGCGCGCCGGGGCGCAGCCGCTCGACCTGCACGTCACCGTGCTCTGTGGCGATGCGGGTGCCGTCCAGGAAGCAGGGGATTGTCACCGTCTCACCGGAAATCACCGTCTCGCTGGGGGTGTAGCTGCCTGCCAGAACCAGATCGTTGCCGTTCGCCAGCGTCAGTGTCAGGACGCCGGCGCCGAACGTCTCACCGGTAATGCTTGCATTGGCGACGATCGTGTCGTCCGAACCGAAATCTGACATCACATCGTTCAGTACGGCACTGGAGCCGAGATCGAGCGTCCCACCGAAACCGGTGAAATTGAGCACGATTCCGGCGGCGATCGTGCCATCGAGTTGCAGGCTGGCACCCGAGTTGATGGCCAGAGTGCCGGTGCCGGAGATGTCGCCGGTGAGCAGCAGCGCGCCGCCATCGGCGGTGATGCCGCCATTGTCCAAGATGGCCCCACCGACCGTGCCGTTGCCTTCCAGCGTGGAACCGGCGTCCAGGGTCACCGGGTCGGTCATCAGCGTGCCGCCCAAGAGGGTCATTGCGGCACCCTTCCAGGCGTGGAGGTCGCTGACCTGAACGGTCGCGCCATCGGCCACGCTCAGGCGGGCCTTGCCGCCGGCCGCAGTCGCCGTGCCGCCCAGCTCCAGGCTCTTGCTGCGCAGCAGTGAGCCAGCGCCCTCGACTGTTAGATTGCCGGTGCTGCCGGCTTGCGCAGCTACGTCGATCTCGCCCTTGCCGCCGGGGCTGGAAGCGACCAGCGCGCCGCTGGCAAGCGTCAGCGTGCCGTCGCCGGCATTCCCGACCACCAAAGCGCTGCCAAAGTAAAGCGCGCTCTGGAGCACGCTGCCGGACTGGTCGAGCGTGCCGGAGAGCGCGATCACGCCGCCGGCTCCAGCTTGGTCGCCGATGGTCACGCCGCCGCTGGCCGCGAGGCTAGCGGCGCCCTTGATGCTGACCCCGCCGATGCCGGTGCCGCCCACGGTCAGATCGCCGACCAGGTTCCAGGAACCCTGGGTGTCGAGCGAGACGCCGGAGCCCACACCTTGCAACTGGTCGGCGACCGTAGCGTCGCCGGTAGTGGTCAAGCTGGCACCCTGGGTGAGCTTGAGCACCCCCTTGCCGCCGGATCCGATCGTCAGGTCGTGGCTCTGCACCGAGGTGCCGGCACCGCTGGCATCCAGTTCGCCCTTGCCGCCGAATTGCACGCCGAGCTCGATGGCGTCGGCGGCGAGGGTGGAGGCGAGCTGGATAGTCGCCAGCCCATTGCCGCTCTCGCCGATGCTCAGCGTGCCCTTGGTGTCTAGGCTGGCGCTACTGAGGGTCGCGGTACCCTTGCCGCCGGAATCCGCCCCCACCGAAAGGTTGGCGGAGACGCTGGCATCGGCGCCGGTGAGCAGTAGTACGCCGGTTCCGGTGCCCCCGACATCGATACTGGCCGCGTCCAGGCTGGAGCCGGAATCGGTGATGGTAACGTCGCCCGTGCCGGCCTCGCCGATGGTCAGGTCGGCGGCCACCGACACCGTGCCGCCCTGGCTGACGGTGAGCGAGCCGGTGCCGCTCCCGCCCACAGTGAGGGAGGCAGCATCCAGCGCGGCCCCAGCGCCGCTCACCGTGACGATGCCGGTCGCACCGTTCTGCTCTCCAAGGTAGATCGTGTTGATGCTGCCGTCGAAGCTGGCGCCGGCGTCTACGGCCAGCGTGCCGGTGCCCTGGCTGCCGATCGTCACGTCGTCCTGCCCGGCCACTACCTCGGCATTCTGCTGCAGCGTCAGCGTGCCGTTCGATCCGGTGTTCTTGCCGAGCTCGATGGCGCCATCCACGGTGAGCGGATTGCCCCGCACAACGGTCATCTGCCCGGTGTTGATCGTGAGATCGCCGTGCACGTGCATGTCGTCGGCGCTGGCGGTCAGCGTGCCGGAGCCCTTGCCTGCGCCCAGTTCCAGATTCCCGTACACCACCAGCGCCGCACCGGCGGACACGGTCATGAACCCCGTGCCGTCCTGGCCCAACACCAGATTGCCGTCCGCGGTCAGCCTGCTGTTGGCATCGAGCGTCATGGTGCCGGTGCCGCCGGCCTGATTGCCAGCGATGATCTCAGCCGGCACGGTATAGGAGGCGCCGTCCACCAGCTCGAGCGCTCCGGCTCCGGCATCGCCCACGATCAACGCGTCCGCCACATCCAGCGTGCCCTGCGCGCCGCTCAGTTGCAGCGTGCCAGTGGCACCGCTGCCGCTGGCGACATCGATGCTGCCGCTGACATGAAGCGCCGCGCCATCCGCGACGAGCAGCGTGCCCTGTGCCGCCTTGCCGATTGTCAGATTGCCGGACACATTCCAAGATGAAGCAGGTCCGGTCAGAGTGCCGGTGCTGTCGACCGTGCCACTGCTGGAATCGAATACGGCGTTGCCGCTGGCCACGCTGCCGCCGGACTCGATAAGCAGCGTACCGTCGTTGACGGCCAGCGCGGCCGCCCCGGTTTCCGTCGTCTCGAGCAGGGCGCCGGTCCCATTCACGGTCACGCCGCCCTGGTCCTGGTAACTGCCGATCCCCAGGTTGCCAGTGGAAAAGGTTCCGTCGTTCTCCACAGTCAGCAGACCTTGGCCGGTACCCTGGGCACCGCCGATCCCGGCAAAGCCGGAGTTGCTCCAGTTCCCGCCGTCGACGATTCCGGTGCCTGGCTCGCCGAAAGAGCCAAACAGGACAGTCCCGCTGGATATGCTCCCGCCACTCTGCAGCGTTATCGTGCCGGCGCCGATGTCGCCGACATAGATCGTGCTCGTAGTGCTGACATCACCTTCGATCGAGAGCGTGCCGCCCACCACGATCGAAACGCCGCCGGTGTTCACCTGGCCCGTTACGTCGACGGAGCCGCCCGTATCGGCCAGTATGACGTAAGCGTTTTGTGTCCGGCTGCCGCTGGTGATCGCGAGCTTGCCGCCGATGGCTCCGCTCTGGAAGTCGCCGCCGTCCGTGGCCGACAACGTTCCGTCCATGATAAAATTGGAGACGAAGAAATCCTGCGCACTGGCGCTGGCGGACATCGACCCGGCGTCCGCAGAAAGTTCGCCCGCAGAATCGATGGAACCGCTCACGAAATCGAGGGTGGCGGCGCTGAACCAGTTTTTTATCGTGACATTGCCACTCTCGATGGTGGCTTGAAGCGCAAAAAAGTCGCGCGCCTGAACCGAGCCGCCGGTGAGGGTGGCGCTGCCGGCGCTGATGTCCAGGGAGGCCTCCAGAGACCCGGAACTGATCAGCGTGGTCGCCGCTTGGATGGCCCCGCCGGAATTGATGCCGCCGGTATTTGTCAGCTCATATGATGCACTGACGTCGTTGGCGGTACCCTGGGTGGTGATCTGCCCATGATTGTCGATCGTGCCCGCTTGCACTGGCCCGGTGATGTCGATCGCGCCCGAGTTGTCCAGTGTGTCGGCCACCACATCGCCGCTTCCAGTAATTCCCCCCTGGTTGTCGAATGTCCCGCCTCCGGAACCTGCTCCGTTCAGCAAGGTGATGTTTCCGGAGTTTTTGGTATAGTTGCCGGCAAGGCCGACGCCATCGAACACAAAATTGCTTGATACGGTGAGCGTATCGATCGTGCCGCTGGTCGGTGGCGGCGTGTTCTGGTCGAATGTGCCTGGAGAACCGATGTTCACATAGACGACATCAGGCTGGAGGCTGCCCGTCACCGTGGCGGTCCAGTAATGGGGTCCGCCGATCCATTCGACATCAGTATATGTCGTCATACTGGCAATCCGCCGGTAGGGAGCGCTGCAAATCCCGGCCCGCAATTGATGCCGGCGATCCGGTCCCGCGTTAATGCGAACATTCGGTTGTCAGAGATCCAGGCCAGCAAGACGGCCGTCCCCCAGTTCAAACACTGTGATCGTTCCGCAACGAGTCTAACAAATGCAACCAACCGGCAGTTGTCGCCAAAGCCAGGGTGGCTATGCTCGAGACGACAAGCCTCTCGATCGGCGTCTGGCCTGCCCCACCGCCTGTCACCAGCTCGACGCCACGCCAATGCAGATCCGGCTAGGCGCTTTGCCGCTGCTGCCCACCCGGCTGACGGCGAAATCTCGGTTGTAGAGCGCATCGCCGTGGCGATGACCGAGGAAGCGAGCCTGCGCGCGCGGTCGTCAGGTCGCGACGGTCAACGAGCGGGAGCAAGCGTGCGTGCGCCCTCCGCTGGATCGAGCTGGCCGGGCCGTCCCGCTACGTGATCACGGAGCCCGGGCGGCGTGTCGTAGCCGGGCCGGAGGCCGCAGGTAACGTTGTCGGGAACGGCCAGAGGCACGCGAATCCTAGTCTAGCGGGCCGCTGCTGGCGGTCGGCGCGGCCTTAAAGGGTGGACGGATGTCGTGGTGTTGTGCCCCCTAGGGATGCCTGCATTTCCCACGCGACACCCGATGATGTGGAGCCGCTCCGCATCAAGGGCGAGATGCTCCAGCTGCGTCGTCTGCAAGCCTTGCAAGCACATCCCCCAGCGCGTTGAGCAGGGCGACATCACGTCGCATGCACCTGCACGGGCAAACGCGGCCTGCGACAGGCGCGGGAATGGGGGTAGAAGTGTGGGTAGCTCGCGACTGTCGAGCGAAAAGACATGGGTTATCAACGTTGTAAACGGTGCGTTTGGCGGAGGGGATGGGATTCGAACCCACGGTACACCTTTACAGTGTACAACGGTTTAGCAAACCGCCGCCTTCAGCCGCTCGGCCACCCCTCCGCCGGGATTTGGCGCACGGGGCATAGACGGCCCCGACACGGCGTTTGCCTGGGCTGCATAGGGCCTCGGGCGGCCCGGGTCAAATGGAACGGCGCCGCGCGCCCGGCCGCGTTCAGCCCCCGCCCGCGAGGTGGCGGCGCAGGACGTCGTTGACCAGGGCGGGATTGCCCTTGCCGGCCATCGCCTTCATGACCTGGCCCACGAAGAAGCCGAACAGCTTCTCCTTGCCGCCCCGGTAGTCCGCGACCTTGTCGGCGTTCGCCGCCAGTACGGCGGCCACGGCGGCGTCGATCGCGCCGGTATCGGTCACCTGCCGCAGGCCGCGCGCGTCGATGATGGCGGCGGGATCATCGCCCGTCTCCACCATCGCCTCGAACACCTCCTTGGCGATGCGGCCGTTGATCGTCGCGTCGGCGATCAGGTCGAGCAGCGCGCCGAGCTGTGCTGCGCTCACCGGCGGGTCGGAGATGGTGCGGCCGGTGCGGTTCAGGGCCGCGAAGAAATCGCCCAGCATCCAGTTGGCGGCGAGCTTCGCGTCCCGCCCGGCGGCGAGCCGCTCGTAGAAATCGGCGGTCGCCTGTTCCGCCACCAGCACCCCGGCGTCATAGGCGGACAGGCCGTGCCGCGCCATCAGCCGCCGCTTCTTCGCGTCCGGCAGTTCCGGCAGCCCCGCCGCAAGCGCGTCCACCCAGCCCTGCTCCAGCACCAGCGGCAACAGGTCGGGATCGGGGAAATAGCGGTAGTCGTGCGCATCCTCCTTCGACCGCATCGACCTTGTGACGCCGCGCGCGACGTCGTACAGGCGCGTCTCCTGCTCGACCGTGCCGCCTTCCTCCCACACGGCGATCTGCCGCCGCGCCTCGGCCTCCACCGCCTGCATCACGAAGCGGACGGAGTTGACGTTCTTCACCTCGCAGCGCGTGCGGAACCCCTCGCCCGGACGGCGGACGGAGACGTTGACGTCGGCGCGCATGGAGCCCTCCTCCATGTTGCCGTCGCAGGTGCCGAGATAGCGCAGGATCGTGCGCAGCTTGCGCAGATAGGCGCCGGCCTCCTCCGGGCTGCGCAGGTCGGGCTCGCTGACGATCTCCATCAGCGCGACGCCGGCGCGGTTGAGGTCAATGTACGACTTCGACGGATGCTGGTCGTGCAGGGACTTGCCCGCATCCTGTTCGAGATGCAGGCGCGTGATGCCGATCGACTTGGTGATGCCGCCGTCCAGCTCGATTTCGATCGTCCCCTGGCCGACGATCGGATGCTCGTACTGGCTGATCTGATAGCCGGCGGGCAGGTCGGCGTAGAAATAGTTCTTCCGGTCGAAGCGGCTGACCAGGTTGATCTGCGCCGCGAGGCCGAGACCGGTGCGCACCGCCTGTGCCACGCATTCCCGGTTGATGACCGGCAGCATGCCCGGAAAGGCCGCGTCGATGAAGCTGACCTGCGTGTTCGGCGCGGCGCCGAAGGCGGTGGCGGCGCCGCTGAACAGCTTGGCGTTGCTGATGACCTGCGCGTGGACCTCGAGGCCGATCACGACCTCCCACGTGCCGCTTGCGCCCTCGATCGTGTAGCCGGTGCCCGCGTCCATGTTCTCTCTACTCCGCCGCAACGGCGCCGGGCCGGATGGCCGGCAGCGCATCGAAGCCGGCCGCGCGTTCGATCGCGGCGGCGACGGCGAACACCGTCTCCTCGTCGAAGGGGCGGCCGATGATCTGCAGCCCGAGCGGCAGCCCGTTGCCGTCGAGGCCGGCCGGCACGCTCATCGCCGGCACGCCCGCCATGCTCGCGGGCACGGTGAACACGTCGTTGAGATACATGGCGACGGGATCGTCCATGTTCTCCCCCTGCGCGAAGGCGGCCGAGGGCGCGGTCGGCGTCAGCAGCGCGTCCACCTGTGCGAAGGCGTCGGTGAAGTCGCGCAGGATCAGCGCGCGGACCTTCTGCGCCCGCAGGTAATAGGCGTCGTAATAGCCGGCGCTGAGCACGTAGGTGCCGATCAGCACCCGCCGCCGCACCTCCTCGCCGAAGCCTTCGGCACGGGTGTGCTCGTACAGTTCGCGCAGGTCGCCGCCGTCGGCGCGCAGGCCGAAGCGGACACCGTCATAGCGCGCGAGGTTGGACGACGCCTCGGCCGGCGCGACGATGTAATAGGTCGCGAGCCCGTATTTCGTGTGCGGCAGCGAGACGTCCACGATCTCCGCCCCCTCCGCCCGCAGCCACGCGAGGCCCTGCTGCCACAGCGCCTCGATCTCGCCGGGCATCCCGTCGGCGCGGTACTCGCGCGGCACGCCGATGCGCAGGCCACGCACGCCGCGCGCGCAGGCGGCGGCGAAGTCCGGCACCGGGCGGTCGGCACTGGTGCTGTCCTTCGGGTCGTGGCCTGCCATGGAGCGCAGCAGGATGGCGCAATCCTCGACCGTGCGGGCGAACGGCCCGGCCTGATCGAGCGAGGAGGCAAAGGCCACGATCCCCCAGCGGCTGCACCGGCCATAGGTCGGCTTTATGCCGGCGATGCCGCAGAAACTGGCCGGCTGGCGGATCGACCCGCCCGTATCGGTGCCGGTGGCGCCCAGCGCGATGCGCCCGGCGACCGCCGCGGCCGAGCCGCCGGACGAGCCGCCCGGCACCAGAACCGCGTCCGCGTCCTGCCGCCGCTTCCACGGATTGACCACGGCGCCATAGGCGCTGGTCATGTTCGACGAGCCCATGGCGAACTCGTCCAGATTGGCCTTGCCGAGGAACACGGCGCCGTCGCGCAGCAGGTTGGCGGTCACCGTGCTTTCGTAGGGCGGGACGAAGGGGCCGAGGATGCGGCTGCCCGCCGTGGTACGCACGCCCTTGGTGCAGAACAGGTCCTTGATCGCCAGCGGCAGTCCCAGCAGCGGTCGGTCGTCGCCGGAAGCGAGCGCGGCATCGGCCGCGCGCGCCTGCGCCAGCGCCTGGTCGGCGGTGACGGTAATCAGCGCATTGAGGGTCGGGTTCAGCGCCTCGACCGCGTCGACATGCGCCTGGGTCAGCTCGGTCGCCGAGAAGTCACGCCGCGCGAGGCCCGCGCGGGCGACGGCGAGGGTGAGGTCGGTCAGCATCACTCGACCACCTTGGGCACGACGAAGAAGTCACCCGCCCGCTCCGGGGCATTGGCCAGCACGCCGTCCGGGTCGCCGCCGTCGGTCACCACGTCGTCGCGCATCTTGAGCGCCATCTGCGCGGCGCCGGTGAGCGGGGCGATGCCGGTCACGTCCACTTCGTTCAGCTGCTCGATCCAGCCGAGGATGGAGTTGAGCTGCGTGCGCAGACCCTCGATCTCGTCCTCGCCCACCCCGATACGGGCCAGCGAGGCGATACGGCGCACGGTCGCGGCGTCGAGCGACATGGTCAAAGTCCTTGGACTGACAGGAAGAGCGCGACCATAAAGCCGGCCATGAGCCTGTTCAACCTGCCCGACCTGCGCGCGTCCCTGGCGCGCGAGACACGGCTGATCGGCCTCGATCCCGGCCGGAAGTCGATCGGCGTCGCGCTGTCCGATGTCGGGCTGACGCTGGCCACCCCCTACGGCACGCTCCGGCGCGCCAAGCTGTCGGCGAATGCCGCCGAGATCGCCGCGATCGCGCGGCGCGAGGGGGCCGGCGGGCTGGTGGTCGGGCTGCCGCTGTCGATGGACGGCACGGCGGGCCCGGCGGCGCAGGGGGCGCGGGACTGGGCGCTCGCGCTGTCGGCGGCGTCGGGCCTGCCGGTCGCGCTGTGGGACGAGCGGCTGTCCAGCGTCGCGGCCAACCGGTTCCTGATCGAGCAGGCGGATGCCAGCCGCGCCCGCCGGGCGGACCGCGTCGATCAGATCGCCGCCGCCTGGATGCTGCAGGCCGCGCTGGACGCGACCCGGCGGTAGCGCGCGGCGCCACGCGGCCTCTGTCCACGGCCGAGCTTGCGGCCGGGACAGCCGCGATTTTACGTTTCGGGGCATGCTTGTGCCGGGGTCCGGTTCGCTGGTGAAGATGGTCGTGCTCGGCGGCTTTGCTGCCACCGCCGCCTATGTCCATTGCCGCGGGAGGGTCCGTCATGGCTTCGCGCGGCAGCTGACGGACCACTCGACGTTCCTCGCCCCGGTCAACGCGCTGTTCTACCTGTGCTCACGCGTGCCGAACCGGCCGTTTCTGGAACTCAACGACCTCCCCGAACTGGCGGTGCTGACGGCGCGCTGGCGCGTCATCCGCGACGAGGGACTGCGCCTGCTCGACGAGGGCTTCGTGCGGGCGGCGGCGGGATACACCGACCTCGGCTTCAACAGCTTCTTCCGCACCGGATGGAAGCGGTTCTATCTGAAATGGTATGGCGAGGCCCTGCCCTCGGCGGAGCGGCTGTGCCCGGAGACGGTGCGGCTGCTGCGCGAGGTGCCGTCGATCCACGGCGCGATGTTCGCCCTGCTGCCGCCGGGCGCGCGGCTGGTGCGCCACCGCGACCCGTTCGCCGGCAGCCTGCGCTATCACCTCGGACTGTCCACGCCGAACAGCGACGATTGCTACATCGAGGTGGACGGCATCAGGCGCGGCTGGCGCGACGGCGAGGCGCTGATCTTCGACGAGACGTTCATCCACCATGCCGAGAACCGGACCGACCAGACGCGGCTGATCCTGTTCTGCGACGTGGACCGGCCGCTGCGCGGCGCGCTGCCGCGTGTGATCAGCCGCTTCATCGTCAACCACGTCGTCAAGGCGACGGCGACGGAGAACGTGCCGGGCGACGGGATCGGCGTGGCGAACCGGCTATTCGCCGGCATCTATCGCGCGCGGCTGCTGGCCAAGCGGCTGAAGGCGTGGGACCGGCGCGTCTATTACGGCCTCAAATACGCGGTGGTGGGCGCGACGCTGGCCGCGATCATCCTGCGCTAATCCGGCGGCGGATCGGGCGCGAGGCTCCATGCCTCGGCCAGGCGACGGCGGGCGGCACGCAGCCGGGCCGCCCGTGCGGCGGCCTGTGCGTCCATGACGACGCGCAGCGCCAGCGGCCCGACTTCACTCAGCAGCCAGCCGAGACCGGCGAGCGCATAGGCGAGACCGATCACCGCCGGATCGCCGGCAAGCGTCATGGCGAGCGCGATCGTGTGCCCACCCGACCAGAGCCGCACGAGCGGGCCGATTCCGCCCGCCGCGCCGAACAGGGCAAGGACGCGGGTCAGCGGCCGCCCGGCCC
>NZ_BANB01000471.1 GCF_000964365.1 Acidisphaera rubrifaciens HS-AP3
GGGCGTCGTTCGACGTGCGCACCGCCGCCGCCCGCCGCCTTGTGTGGACGCCGCCCGCGCCGTTGCACGACCCCTATCGCCGCGCGGTGATCGACACCGCCGAGGCCGCCGCCCGCGCCTATCCGCCCGCCGTCGGCCGCCACGCCGTCGTCACCTGGGCGCTGATCGCGGCCAACACGCTGATGTATCTGCGCGAGCTGCACGGCGGCGACCCCACCGATTCCGATCTTCTGTACAATCAGGGCGCGCTGTGGCCGCACGCGGTGTTCGCGCAGGGCGAATGGTGGCGGCTGCTGGCGGCGCTGTTCCTCCATGCCGGCATCGTCCACATCGCCTTCAACATGATCGCGCTGCTGGTGTTCGGCCCGCCGGTCGAGCGGCGGCTCGGCCACGCGGCCTTCGCCGTGCTGTATCTGGGCGCGGGCCTCGTCTCGATGCTCTCGGTCGCGCTCCTGATGAAGTACGGGATCGAGACGCCCGATCTGCTGGTCGGCGCGTCGGGCGCGATCCTTGGCCTCGTCGGCGGCGCGCTCGGCCTCAGCCTGCGGCGCTCCGGCGCCGATGCCGCAACGGCGCGGGGCGAGCGCCGGGCGCTGCTGAGCCTGCTGGTGCTGCAAAGCGCGCTCGATTTGTCGGTGCCGCATATCAGCCTGTCCGGCCACCTGTCGGGCGCGGCGGCGGGCTTCGTGATCGGGCTGGCGCTGCCGCTGCGGCGAACGACGCCGCGCTTGCGCCGGCTGCTCGGCGCACGGGGCTGAAAAAAGCCCGGGCGCCGCGCACGTGGCGCGACGCCCGGTTCGGTAAGTGTATCGGTCAGTCGGTCAGTCGTTCAGTGGTCGGCACGCTCGGCGAGACGCGCCGACGCGCCCGCGTCGGCATGCTCGTGCGCGTCGTCGTCGCGCGCGGCGTCGCCCGGGGTCGCGTCACCCGGATACGGCACGCCGCCCTTCAGGCCCGACCAGATCAGGCGGTTGAACGCCTCGGCGTTGTTCAGATCCTCCCGGCTCCAGTCATAGCCGCGCGTCTGCTCCGCCCACCACGACGCGGGATGCGTCGAGGGGATCGGCGCCAGGCGCGCGTACTGCGCCGGCAGCGGCAGCGACGCGGTGATCAGCGCCCGCGACGGCACCGCCTCGTAGTTCCACATCGGCTGACCGAGGTCGAACACGTCCGTCATCGGCCGCTGATAGGCGTCGTTGATGCAGAGATGATCGATGCCGAGGATGTCCTCGATCGTGCGCAGCAGGTTCACCGTGCTGTAATGCGTCGAGATCACGGCGTGATGCTTGACGTACGGCCCGACGATATAGGCGGTGCTGCGGCGGGCATCGACGTGGTCGGCGCCGTCCTGCGCGTCGTCTTCGAGCACGAAGATCAGCGTGTCGTCCTTGAACCGGCTGTGCGCGACGCGGTCGACCACGCGGCCCACGGCATAGTCGTTGTCCGCCTGCTGCTTCTCCGGCGTGTCGATGCCGAAGCTCGCGGTGCCGAAATTGCCCATGTGATCGTGCATCAGCCGCACGAGTTCGAGGTTCGGCAGGGTGCCGGACCGCTCATAGGCGGTGAACTCGCGGTCCCACTCCTGCACCCGGTAGAAATCGGGGAAGTTGTTGTCGAAGCCGCGATAATAGATGTCCGTCAGCGGCAGCAGCGTCGGGTTCGCCGAATAGGCGACCTGCAGCTTCTGCGCGTACGGATCGGCGACCGGTGGGATGCGGTCCGAGATCGACACCGAATAGCGCGACAGGTCGATGAAGAACCCGTAGTTGCGCACGCTCAGCCCGGAGCGCAGCGCGCTGTCCCACAGATAGCCGCGCTGCCCCTCGCCGGGCGCCGGACCGTCGGGCGCCGCCTGGTTGTTCGTGCCGGGCAGCAGGTTCGGATCGTTCGGATAGAGCGGCTGCGCCTTCTGCCGGCCGGCGAGCGTCGGGATGGCGACGTCGACGTTGCGGTTGGTGCCTTCCCAGTCATACGCCAGGCCACGGCCCGAATAGTTCAGCGGCAGCGTCTTGATGCCGATATCGGACTCGCGGGCCGAGGTGCTCCACGGCCAGCCGTCGCCGCTGACGGCGCCGGCGTCGTAGAAATTGTCCATGTCGACGAACTGGCGCGAGATGCGGTGGAAGTTCGGCGTGATCGCGCGGCCGAACTCCGTCAGCTTCGGATCGCCGTTGCCACGGCCGAGATCGCCGAGGATCTGGTCGTAGGTGCGGTTCTCCTTGACGATGTAGATGACGTGATGGATGCGCGCCCGCAGCGCCGCCATCATCCGCTCGTCGGCCGGCACCGGATAGGTGTTGAAGCCGTCATTCGCCGCCACCTGCCGCGTCAGGCTGTCGAGCGCGGAGGCCTCCGGCGTGCGCATGCTCAGCAGGCCGCCCTTCTGGATCTGCAGCACGTACTGGTTGTGCGAGCCGCAGAACGCCGCGCGCTGGGCGTTATAGCTGTTGGTGCTGCAGTTGCCGGGGTTCGGGCCGGGATCGCTCTGGCCGTTGGCGACATACAGGTGCGAGCCATCGGCGCTCGGCGTCACGTCGTTCGGATACCACGCGGTCGGGATCAGCCCCTGGACGTGGTGCGGCGCCGCGCCGGACAGCGGGATCACCGCCACGGCGTTGATGTCGCCGTCCGTCACGTACAGCGTCCGGCCGTCGGCGGACAGCGCGACGCTGTTGGTCGCGGCGCCGCGGAACGTCTCCGGATTGGTCAGCAACCCCTCGGGCGCAGCGGCGTGGATCGTCTCGATCACCGCGTTGGTCGCGGTGTTGATGACGAATACCGCGTCGGCGTTGTCGGCGGCGACGTACAGCCGCGCGCCGGCCTTGTCGACGACCATGCGGTTCGGGTTGCCGGGCACGCGCACGCGCGTCACCAGCGTGGGCGACGCCGGGGTGCTGAAGTCCACCACGTCGATCTCGCGGTCGCGCTGCGCGCTGACATAGGCGGTGGTGCCTTGGATCGCGACCCAGATCGGATATTCGCCGCCGGCCTGGCCGCTCTGCGCCGGGTTGATGATGCCGGGACGCAGATCGAGTTCGCCCACCTTGGTGCCGGCCGTCAGATCCAGGACGGAGACGGAGTCGTTGTAGTTGTTGGCGACCACGGCATGCTTGCCATCGGCGGTGACGGCGATGCCCGCCGCCATCGGCTTCACCTCCAGACCGTTGCCGGTGTTGTTGTGACCGAGCGCGATCGGCGAGCCGCTTTCGGCCCAGGTGTCGCCGGACTTGCGGAAGACGTGAACGTTGTCGTCGACGCCGCCGGGGACATAGAAGCTCTGCCCGTCCGGCGCGAAGGCGAGGCCGATGAAGGTGTTCGGCACCTGCAGCACCTGCGTCTGCTTCGGCGTGCCGGAAGAGACGTCATAGACGAAGACGTATTCGTTGGAATCCGCCGCGATCGTCGCGCCGGTCTTGCTGTAGAGCTGGTTGTACCCGGCGCTCAGCACCAGCAGCGTGCGGCCGTCCGGGCTCAGCGCGCTGGTCATCGCGACGTTCGCGACATAGCCCGGGAAATCCGACAGCCCCGGCTTCAGCGCGAACAGCTGCGCGCCCGGCGCCGCAAACGGCGTCAGGAAGTGCCCGTCGGGCAGCAGCCCCGTCGCGCCCGCCGCGAGATCGTCCTCGGCACGCGCGGTGCCGGTCAGCGCGGGCGCGAGGCCCGCCAGCATGGTCATGCCGAGCAGGGCCGCGCGGCCCATGGACCATAGTCGTCGATTACGCATGTCGGTGTCCTCCGTCCTGACGTGCGTCCGCTCTAGGGGGAACTGCCGTGCCGCCGCCGCCGCACGCGGATGAAGGCTGTGTGAACTTTCGGTCAGGTTCACTGTCGCCGCGGTCATCAAGGCTTCACTTTACCGCCGCTCCGCTCAGCCCGGACAAACCCCGCCGGGGAGGCGATGGCATGCGGGCGGAGCGCGAGACGCGGCGGAACGAGACGCTGATCCGCCTGTCGGCCGGCATCAGCCTGTCGCAGCTGCGGGCGCGCACCTGCGTCGCCGCCGCCGCCCTGCACGGCGCGGCCATCGCCGCGGCCCTCCCCGCCGTGACCAGCAGCCC
>NZ_BANB01000470.1 GCF_000964365.1 Acidisphaera rubrifaciens HS-AP3
AGCGGCGGCGCCGCGCCCTCACGTCCGCACGGCGCGTCGCCAGGCGGCGGGCGTGCAGCCCGCGAGGCGGGCGAACACGCGGGTCAGATGTTCCTGATGCGCGAAACCGCAGTCGAGTGCCACGTCCGCGATCGGCCGGTCGGTGGCGCGCAGCAGCACCTGTGCCCGCTCCACGCGCAGGCGCATCAGATAGCGGTGCGGCGGCAGCCCCGTCGCCGCGCGGAAGCCGCGGGCGAAATGCGACGCCGACAATCCCGCGACCGCCGCGAGGTCATCGAGGCCGAGCGGCGCCTGCAGCCGGGCTGCCATTGCCTCGCAGACCCGTGCCACCGTCGCGCGCGGCAGCGCCCCGCGGACGGGGGAGGCGGCGCGCGTCCCGGCCCGCGATGAATGGCGGCGGAGCAGTCGCGCCGCCAGCGCCCGCGCCAGCGTGTCGGCATAGACCGGGGTGCCCGGCTCGTCCGCGTCGAGCGCCTCGCCCAGCCCGATCATGAGCTGTTCGATCAGCGCGTCCTGCTCGCCCAGGCGCGGCACCAGCGACAGATGCGCCGGATCGCCCGCGCCGGACTCGGCCGCCACCTCGCGCAGCACGGAGTCCCGGACATAGACGTGCAGGCTCTCCAGCCGTCCCTCCAGCCGGACGCCGAAATCCATCCCGCCCGGCAGGATGAACAGCCCGCCCGGGGGCACCGTCCGATGCCGGCGCGCGGCGCCCAGCACGCGGCCGACGCCCACCGGCCCGTCGCGGTGCAGGATCACGAGATGGTCGGGCACGGCGCGGTACTCGTCCTCGTACGGGCGCTCGCGCTGCAGCGACGCATAGGCCGAGCGCCAGCCCAGCGCGTCGCTCGCCGCGTGGATCACGTGCTCGTCCCGCCACAAGATGCCGTGCGTCTCGCCGACGCCGAATGTCCCTTCGGCTGCCGCCATGCGCGTCCCTCCCCGATCGGGGAACGCTAGCCTGCCGGCGCGTCGCGGGCGAGCAGGTCGAGAAAGGCGCGCGCCGCCGGCCCCGGCGGACGGTCGGGCAGGGCGAGCAGCGACAGGGTCCGCACGACGTCGAATCCCTCCACCGCCAGCACCGCGAGGCGGCCGAGCGCGATCTGATCCGCCGCCGCCGCCGCCGAGACGATGGCGAGGCCGAACCCCGCCGCCACCACCTGCTTGATCGCCTCCGTGCTGCCGATCTCCAGCCGTCGCCCGCCCGCGAGGCCGAGGGCTGCGAGCGCCGCCCGCGCGACGTCGCCGGTACCCGAGCCGACCTCGCGCAGGATGAACGTCTCGTCCGCCAGCCGCGCCGCCGGCACCGGGGCGCCGGCCAGGACCAGCGGATGCGACGGCGCGGCGATCACGGCCATGCGGTCCGCGCGCCAGGCCGTCGCCGTCACGGCGGGATGCACCGCCGGCCCCTCCACCAGCGCCACGTCGATCGCCCGCGCGATCAGCGCCTCGGCGATCGCCCGGCTGTTGGCGCTCGTCAGATGCAGGTCGATCCCCGGATGGGCGGCCGCGAAGGCGGCGATGGGGCGGGCCAGCATATAGGTGGCGATCGTCGTGCTGGCCCCGACCGACAGCCGCCCCCGGCGTATGCCGCGCAGGGCGGCCAGATCGTCCTCGGCGTCGCGCTCCGCCGCGAACAGGGTCGCGGCGCGCGCCGCGAGCACGGCCCCCGCCTCGGTCAGCGCGACGCCGCCCGGGCCGCGCTCCAGCAGGCGCAGACCAAGCTGGCCTTCCAGCTCGCGCACCCCCTTGGATACCGCCGGCTGGCTGACATGCAGCGCCTCCGCGGCGCGGGAGAAGCTGCGCGCGGCGACCACGGCGGCGAACAGGCGCAGCAGATGCAGGTTGATGGCCATAACCACACATTATGCGCGCGTGAGGACAATGTATTGGCGTTATTGCCACGAAGGCACCTTTTCTGTCGCCGCGTCCTGTCCGCCGGTGAAGGAACCGCCCCGTGCATATCCGTCCGATCACGCCGACCCGCCCCATCCCCGCCTCCACGCGGCCCGCCGCCGGGCTACTGCCCGGCCTGCTGCTGTCGCTCGCCGTCACCGCCGCCGCCTGGGCGGCGCAGGCGGCGGAGGCGCGGCT
>NZ_BANB01000469.1 GCF_000964365.1 Acidisphaera rubrifaciens HS-AP3
AGGGCGGCGAGGAACGCGCGTCCCCAGCCCACCGGCGACGTCTGCGCGATTGCCTTCCACAGCGCCGCCTGCCGGGCGCGCCGCTCCTCCAGATCCATGCGCAGCGCCCGGTCCATCGCGTCCGCCATGTCGTCGGAATCGTGCGGGTTGACCAGGATCGCGGCATCGAGCTGCCGGGCGGCGCCGGCGAAGCGTGACAGGACCAGTACGCCGGGATCGTTCGGGTCCTGCGCCGCGACGTATTCCTTGGCGACGAGGTTCATGCCGTCGCGCAGCGGCGTGACCAGACCGACGGCGGCCGCGCGCATGTAGCCGGCGACGACGTTGCGCCCCACGCCGCGGGCCATCACCCGCAGCGGCGCCCAGTCCGGATCGCCATAGTCGCTGTTGAGCGCGCCCGCCACGCCGTCGAGTTCCTCGCGCAGTTCCTGATAGGCCTGGACGTCCTTGCGTGAGACGGCGGCGATTTGCAGGAACGTCACGTTGCGGCGCCAGGAGGGCCGCGTCTCCAGCAGCCGTCGCAGGCCGTCGATGCGCTGCACGATGCCCTTGGTCGGATCGAGCCGGTCCACGCCCAGGATCAGCTTCTGCCCCAGCAGGCTGCGGCGCAGGCGCTCGGCGGCCGGGGTGGCGGCGGCCTGCCGCGCGGTCTCGGCGAACTCCTCGGCGTCGATCTCGACGGGGAAGGCGCCGATGCGGATGCGCCGGCCGTACAGGCCGAGCCAGCCGCTCTCCAGTTCGACCGCGCCGGCCACCTGCTGCGCGGCGGCGGCGAAATTGGCCACGTCGCGGTCCGTCTGGAAGCCGATCAGGTCCGCGCCCAGCAGATCGCGCGTCAGCGCCGCCGCCTCCGGTGCGCTGGCCAGCACGTCGGGGGACGGGAAGGGGATATGCAGGAAGAAGCCGATCGGATTGCGCACCCCCTGCGCACGCAGCAGCGCGGGCAGGGCGAGCAGGTGATAGTCGTGGATCCAGACGATGTCGTTGGGGCGCAGCATCGGCAACAGCGCCTCGGCGAAGCGGCCGTTCACCTCGCGATAGGTCTGCGCGTCCCGCCGCTCGTAATCCATGAGCTGCGGCATGGTGTGCAGCATCGGCCACAGCACGCCGTTGGAGAAGCGGCCGTAATAGCTGTCGTGCTCCTCCTGCGTCAGATCCATGGTGGCGTAGGTGACGCCGGCGACGACCTCGGTATGGATCGCCTTGACGGCGGCATCGGGGGCGATCGCGCCGCTCCAGCCGAACCAGACACCGCCACGCTTGTCCATCAGCCCTTCGAGCGCGACGGCAAGGCCGCCGGCCGCGTGGCCGCCGGCGGTCGGCATCGGAACGCGGTTAGACACGACCACCAGGCGATTCATCGAACCTCCAGCACGGCGACGGGCAGATCAGCCAACACGTCACCCACGGCAAGTGAGTGACCCAGTTGCTGCGGGCTGGGGCTCGGACCGCCATCGGCGGCCGGCGACACGGGAGCCCGCAAGATATCTGCGTAACGCCGAGTTACCAAATTACGCGGTATTGCGATGGCAGTTCCAGCCCAAACGGAGCCGCCCACAACGGGCCCGCTGTCGTCGCCGAGCAGCCCTGCTGACAAACGCGTGACCACCACCACGACCGCCTCGCCTTCATGCACCCGGGCGAAGGCTAAAATATGGTCGCTGCGTGGCCCGATTGCATCAAGCGGCACGTAACTGCCGGCGGCGAACAGCGCCGGGCGGCGCGCGCGCAGGGCGAGGATGCGGGCGATCACCGCCTGTTTCACCCGCCCGTCGCGCCAGTGCGCGAGCAGGTCCGCCGGCGGCCGCGCGGCATGCAGGGCCGCGCGGC
>NZ_BANB01000468.1 GCF_000964365.1 Acidisphaera rubrifaciens HS-AP3
GACCCGCACGCCGCTGCCGGCCAGCGCCCGCTCCAGCGCGGCGGCCTGCGTCTCGTCGTGGATCACCGCGTAATCGGCCCGCAGCGCGCGCGCCTGTTCGGCCAGCAGCGTCGCGTTGCGCCCGCCGATCAGGGCGCGGACATGATAGCGGTCGGGATGGCCCATCAGCAGATCGACCGTCTGGGTGCCGACGCTGCCGGTGCTGCCGAGGACGGTCACCGTCCGCGGCGCGCGGGCGGCGGCGGTCGAAAGCGGGGAGAAGGGATGCGGACTCGTCATTGCCAGAGACTTACCCCGCGGCCGAGCAAAAGCGCCAGCAGCGCCGCGGCCGGCGCCGCCGCCAGCACGCCGTCGAGCCGGTCGAGCAGCCC
>NZ_BANB01000467.1 GCF_000964365.1 Acidisphaera rubrifaciens HS-AP3
GTGCGGCGAGCCGGTCGCGCTCCGCCGCCGTCGCGTCGCGCGCCGAGACCGCACGCGCGGCCTGGTCGCGCAGGCTGTTGATCTCCGCCTCCAGCGTCTCGCGCGCCGCCCGCGCGGCGGCGAGGTCGCGGCCCAGCGCCGCGACCGACTGCCCGAGATCGGCGGTCCGCCCGCGCTCCAGCGAGAGCATGTCGGTCATCTCCGCCAGCTGCCGCCGCACGTGATCCAGCGCCTTGTCCCGTCCCGTCAGCGCGACGGACAGGAAGGCCTGCGCCAGCACGAACACCAGCAGCACGAAGATGATGACCATCAGCAGCGTGGACAGCGCGTCCACGTAGCCGGGCCACGCCTCCAGCCCGTTGCCGCCGCCGCGCCGCTGGCGTGCGGCCATGCCGCGCTACTCCCGCACCATGCGCGGCGTGTCGTCGGCGAGCGCCGCGACGGTGCGCGTCAGCACCCGCAGGTCGTTGCGCAGCTCCGCCGTGGACTGCGCGCGGCCCTGTTCCATCTCCGCCAGCAGCCGTTGCAGCGCGATGTCCATGTTGCGCAGATGCACCCGCATCGCCTCGGTATGCTCCATGCCGGCGGAATGCGGGTCCGCCAGCCGCTGCAACGCGGGGGCGAGCTGCACCTGCGACTCGGCGATGCGCAGCATCAGCTGCTGGTTGGTGCGCATCGTATCCGACAGATGGCCGATCCGTTCGGTGAGCGCGAGCACCGCGGCGTTGGCCTGCAGCCGCCCCTCCTCGCCGCGGCCGAGGATCGCCTGCAGCCCCTCCATGTTCTCGGCGGTCTGCTCCAGCAGCGCCTGCACATAGACGGGGATCGCCGCCTCGCCCTCGCCGATCGCGCCGGAGGACAGGCGCGTGAGCCCGGCCAGCCACTCCTCCAGCTCGTTGTAGAAGCGGTTCTGCGCCTGCCCGGCGGTGAGGTCGAGGAAGCCGAGCACCAGCGCGCCCGACAGGCCGAACATGCTGGCCGAAAACGCCGTGCCCATGCCGCGCAGCGGCTTCGCCAGCCCCGATTTGAGTTGCTCGAACAGCGCGTTGATATCGCCGCCGCCCACCGACATGCCGCCGATCACGTCCGACACCGACCGCACCGTCAGCAGCAGGCCCCAGAACGTGCCGAGCAGGCCGAGGAAGATCAGCAGCCCGGTCATGTAGCGCGACAGCTCGCGGTTCTCGTCGAGCCGCGCGGCGATGCCGTCGAGCAGGCTGCGCATCGCCGGCGCCGACAGGGTGAAGCGCGCCCGCCCGTCCCCCGCGCGCGCGTCGCGC
>NZ_BANB01000466.1 GCF_000964365.1 Acidisphaera rubrifaciens HS-AP3
GCGCGGCGTGGACGCCGTGCTCGGCGGTGAGGCCGACAACGCCTTCGCCGCCGTGCGTCCGCCCGGCCATCACGCCGAGCCCGACCGGGCGATGGGCTTCTGCCTGTTCAGCAACGCCGCCATTGCCGCGATGCATGCCCGGACGGCGTGGGGCGCGGAGCGGGTCGCGGTGCTGGATTTCGACGTCCACCACGGCAACGGCACCCAGGCGGCGTTCCGTGCCGACCCCGCGCTGTTCTATGGCTCCAGCCACCAGTTTCCCTGCTACCCCGGTACCGGTCGCGCCAGCGAACGCGGCGTGGGCAACATCGTCAACGCCCCGCTGCCGCCCGGGAGCGGTAGCGGCACGTTCCGCACCGCCTGGGCCGATCACATCCTGCCGGCGCTGCGCGCCTTCGGCCCCGACCTGATCATCGTCTCGGCCGGGTTCGACGCGCACAAGGCCGATCCGCTGGCCGAATTGCTGCTGGAGACGGCGGATTTCGGCTGGATCACGACGGAGATCCTGGCGGTCGCCGACGCGGTCTGCCGCGGCCGGCTCGTCTCCGTGCTCGAAGGCGGCTATGACCTCGCAGCCCTGGCCGACAGCGCGGCCGCGCATGTGCGCGCGCTGATGCGGGCCTGATCCACGAGACGCCGCATGCCGAAATCCGCCGCCGATCCCGCCGCACCCGCCCCCGCCGACGCCGCACCCATTCCCGCCGACGTGGCGACGCTGGCGTTCGAGGACGCGCTGGCAGAGCTCGAAGGGATCGTGCGCAAGCTCGAGAGCGGACAGCAGCGGCTCGCCGATGCGATCGGCGCCTATGAGCGCGGCGCGGCCCTGCGCCGGCACTGCGAGGCCAAGCTCGCCGAGGCGGAGGCGCGCGTCGCCGCCATCGTGGAGCGGGCGGACGGCAGCCTCGGCACCCGGCCGATGGATGGCCCGACATGACGGCGCCCCGTCGCTGAAGCGTCGCGCCGACCATCTGCTGGTCGAACGCGGCCTCGCCGAAAGCGGCGCGCGCGCGCAGGCGCTGATCCTGGCCGGCCTCGTCTACAGCGGCGAACGGCGGGTGGCGAAGGCGGGCGACGCGCTTGCGGTGGACGCTCCGCTGTCGGTGCGCGGGCAGGACCATCCATGGGTGTCGCGCGGCGGGCTGAAGCTCGCGCATGCGATCGCCGCGTTCGGCCTGTCGCCGGCCGGGCGCGTGTGCCTCGATATCGGGGCGTCGACGGGCGGCTTCACCGACGTGCTGCTGGCGCACGGCGCGGCGCGCGTGCACGCGGTCGATGTCGGCCACGGCCAGCTGGCGTGGAAGCTGCGCAGCGATCCGCGCGTGGTCGTGCACGAGCGCTGCAACGCCCGCTACCTCGATGCCGCCGCGATCGGCGAGACGGCCGGGGCGCTGGTCTGCGACGCGAGCTTCATCGGCCTGCGCACCGTGCTGCCGGCGCCGCTCGCGTTGTGCGGGCCGGATGCCTGGGCCGTCGCGCTGATCAAGCCGCAGTTCGAGGCAGGCGCCGGGCAGGTGGGGTCAAAGGGCGTGGTGCGCGATGCGGCCGTGCACCGCGCGGTGTGCGCGATGATCGAGACGTGGTGGCGTGCCCTCCCGGGCTGGCGCGTGCTCGGCCTCGCCGACAGCCCGATCACCGGCCCGGAGGGCAACCGCGAGTTCCTGATCGCCGCCACCCGCGCCTGATCGCCGCCCCGTCCTGTGCGCCTTCCGGTCAGGCGGCGTGCGCGTGGGCACGTGCGCG
>NZ_BANB01000465.1 GCF_000964365.1 Acidisphaera rubrifaciens HS-AP3
CGCCGGACCGGCGACGGCGCAGGAGGTGACATACGACCTGTCCGATGCCCCCGCGCCGCCCGATCAGGGGCCGGCACAGGCCGGCGACACCGACACGATCACCATCCGGCTGCACGGCAAGCTGCAGCTGTTCCTGGGCGGCTATGCGCAGGCGGACGCCAACACGGCGTATTATCAGGACGGCGTCACCGGCTACGCCCTGCCCGGGCCGTTCGCGGTGTCGCCGTCCGGCGCGGTCGAGCCGGTCACGGCGGCGGGACCGGGGGCGCGGCTCGCGATGCCGGGGCGGGTCAGCCTGCCGAGCCTGCGGGTGGCGGATCTCGGCCGGATCTATCCCGGCTTCGACGGGGTGACGGCCGGCGGGCTCCAATACGGCAGCACCGTCGATCTGGGCATCGTCAATGCCGGGCAGGGCGATGGCGGCCTGTATGGCCAGGCGCTGGCGCCCGGCCGGGTGAGCGACCGGCCGCAGGTGCGCCGGGCCTGGGCCTATGTCGGGCTGGACGGGTGGGGAAACCTGCGCGTCGGCGCGACCGAGGGGCCGAGCGACCTGTTCATGACGGGCAATTTCGAACGCTTCAACAGCGGCGGGTGGAACGGCGCCGTGCCGTATTCCTTCTCGCGGCAGTGGAACACGATCTGGCCGTTCCCGGACGTCGAAGCCGAGTACACCACGCCGAAGATCGTCTATGTCTCGCCGCGCCGGGCCGGGTTCGACGTCGCCGTCTCGTTCGAGCCGAGCGGCGCCAGCATCATGGGCGACGAACGCAGCGGCTGCGCCTCGGCGCCGCTCAGCTATGGCGGGCGGACGGTGGGGGCGGTGACGCAGGCGGGATCGGGCTGCGATTTCGCCTCCGCCGGCGGGCTGCTGCCGGGCGGCGTGCTCGCCGAGCGGCGCGACACGGTGGAGGCGGCGCTGCGCTATCGCGGCCAGATCGGGGAGGTCGGCCTCGCCGCCTATGCCGACTACACCGGCAGCGCCGCCGTCCGCACGAGCGGCACGCCGGCGCCGGTGCGCCAGGCCTATCAGGGGCTGAATGTCGGCTATGCCGGGGCGCAGCTCTATTACGCGGGGCTCACGGTCGGCGGCATGGTCATGGGCGGCACGATCAACGACACCGCCGCCAGCATGGGTCTGCAACCGGGCGGCACGGGGCCGCAGACGGCGTTCCTGCTCGGCGCCTCCTACGCGATCGGGCCGGCCACGATCGGCGCGAGTTATTTCTCCACGTGGCAGGCGGGGTATCAGACGGCGGCCACGGCGAGCACGGTCGGGACCTACAACGCGCAGGGTGTTGCCGCCGGCGGCACATGGAGCGTGACGCCCTATCTGTCGCTGTATCTGGAGTATCTCTGGGGCCAGCAGAAACAGAATGGTTATAATCTCGATCTGTTGAGCGCGGGAGGCGCGCATAACAAGATCGACCTGCAATATGTCGGGCTTGGCACCGGACTGAGCTGGTAGGCACCGGCGCAAACCGTTGACAAGTCAGCCTTGGCGCCGGGTGCGCGGGACGCTAAGGAGTCCGGCGCGCGGCCATGCGGCCGCGGCGGGAGGCCGTCCTATGGCAGAATTCGATGCGCCGTCGCTTTCGTAACGCCGCCGGCCGGGCCGGGCTCGCCGGCGCCCTGGCGGTGCTGCCGCTGCTCGCGGGCTGCGGCGGGGACGATCC
>NZ_BANB01000464.1 GCF_000964365.1 Acidisphaera rubrifaciens HS-AP3
CCTCCTCGCCCGTCGCCGCCTTCACCAGCGGCGGGCCGCCGAGGAAGATCGCCCCGGTGCCGCGCACGATCACGTTGTAGTCGCTGAGCGCCGGCACATACGCGCCGCCCGCCGTGCAGTGACCGAGCACCACCGCGACCTGCGCGAGGCCGAGGCGCGACAGGATCGCCTGGTTACGGAAGATGCGGCCGGCGTGATAGCGGTCGGCAAAGAACTCCGCCTGCAGCGGCAGGAACCCGCCGGCGCAGTCGCACAGATGCACGACCGGCAGCCGGTTCTCGATCGCGATATCGAGCGCGCGGACGATCTTCTTCGCCGACAGCGGATACCACGCGCCACCCTTGATGCTGGCGTCGTCGGCATGGACCATCACCTCCCGCCCGGCGACGATGCCGATGCCCGTCACCTGCCCGGCGCCCGGCACGCCGCCGTCATAGGCCATGTTGGCGGCAAGCGTGGACAGCTCCAGGAATGGCGTGCCCGGATCGAGCAGGGCGTCGATGCGGTCGCGGACATACATCTTGCCCTGCCGCGCGAGGCGGTCGAGATCGGCGCGCGGACGCTGCGTGCGCACCTCCGTCTGCCGCGCCTTCAGCGTGTCCGCGAGCGCGCGGTTATGCGCGGCGTTGTCGCGGAAATCCGCCGCGTTCGTGTCGAGGCGGGAGGCGATGCGGCGCACCTAGCGCTCCGTCCGCAGGGTCAGCAGCGCCGCGTCGCGCTCGAACGTCTGCCCGGGCGCGACATGCACCGCGTCCACGATGCCGTCGCGCCCGGCGCGGATCGCGGTCTGCAGCTTCATGCTCTCGATCGTCAGCAGCACGTCGCCGCGCCCCACCGCATCACCCGGCCCGACCGCGACCGACAGCACCACGCCCGGCATCGGCGCGCGCGCCACGTCCTCCGCCCCGCCCTGCGCCGCGACCTCGTGATACTCGGCGGGATCGCGATAGCGCAGCGCATACGCCCGGCCGTCGATCTGGATGTGCACGACGTCGCCGTCCGCCACGGCCGCGACCGGCACCGTCGCGCCATCGATGGTCAGCGTGCCGCGCCCGTCCGGCCCGAGCGTGAGAGCGACGGCGGTGGACACGTCGTCGCACAGCAGGCGCCAGCCCTCGCCGTCGCGCGCGAGCCATGCGTGCCAGACCTCGCCCTCGGTCTCGAAGACGTGGCGCATGTCAGTTGCGCCAACCGCCGATGGCGGCATGCAGGTCCGGCACCGCGCGCGCCGCGTCGAGCACGGGGGGCGACAACAGGCAGGCGACGGCGAGCAGCCGCCGCCGCACCGCCGCGTCCGCCACCGGCTCCGCCGCCAGCGCAGGCGTCGCGTCGAGATAGCCGGTATGCACCTCGTTGCGCGCGTAACCGGGATCGTCGAGCACGCGGGCGAGAAAGGCGGCATTCGTCTCGCAGCCGAGCAGCACGAGATCGGCCAGCGCCGCCCGCGCCCGCGCGATGGCGGCCGGGCGGTCGGGCGCGTGGACGATCAGCTTCGCGAGCATCGGATCGAACGCGGCGCCGATGCGCTGCCCGGCGGCGATGCCGCTGTCCACCCGCACGCCGTCCGGCCAGTGCAGCGACAGCACCCGCCCCGTGGTCGGCGCGAAGCCGCGTCCCGGCGCCTCCGCATACAGGCGCAATTCGATCGCGTGGCCGGCGGGGCGCACCGAATCCTGATCGAACGGCAGCTTCAGGCCGGCCGCGACGCGTATCTGTTCGGCGACGAGGTCGAGGCCCGTGACCATCTCCGTCACCGGATGCTCCACCTGCAGCCGCGTGTTCATCTCCAGGAAGTAGAACGTGCCGTCACCGGCGATGAACTCCACCGTGCCGGCGTTGCGATACCCGGCGGCGCGGGCGATGCCGGCGGCGGCGTCGCAGATGCGCGCGCGCGTCACCGCGTCGAGCGAGGCGGCCGGGCTTTCCTCGATGATCTTCTGAAAGCGCCGCTGCACGGAGCATTCGCGTTCGTGCAGATGCACCACGTTGCCGTGCGCGTCGCCGAGGATCTGCACCTCGATATGGCGCGGCCGTTCGACATAGCGTTCGACATACAGCCGCGCGTCGCCGAAATAGCGCCGCGCCTCGCCGCGCGCCGTCTCCAGCGCGTCGTCGAGGGTCGCGAGATCGCGGACGATGTGCATGCCCTTGCCGCCGCCGCCCGCCGCCGGCTTGACCAGCAGCGGCGGGCCGAGGGCGCGGGCGCGGGCGGCGAAGCCCGCCGGATCGTCGTCCTCGATCACCGACGGCGCCACCGGAAACCCGGCGGCGGCGACAAAGGCGCGGGCGCGCACCTTGTCGCCCATCAATGCGATCGTATCGGCTTCGGGTCCGATGAAGCACAGCCCGGCCGCCGTCACGTCGCGGGCAAAGGCGGCGTTCTCCGACAGGAAGCCATAGCCGGGATGGATCGCGCCCGCGCCCGCCGTCCGCGCCGCCGCGATGATCTGCGCGCCGTCGAGATAGGCGGCGACCGGCGTCGGTCCGTCGATGCGCACCGCATGGTCGGCGCGCGCCACCGCCGGGCTGTCCGCGTCCGCGTCATGATACATGATGGCGCCGCGCAGCCCGAGCGCGTGCAGCGTGCGCAGGATGCGCACCGCGATCTCGCCCCGGTTGGCGATCAGCACGGTGTCGAACGGCAGCCGGCTCATGCGCGCATCCCTCGGCGGCGGCGGATCGCGCGGCGGCCGGCCGGCCCGCGCTTGCCCCTCGACGGTCGAGTGAATACCGTCCGGTACAACGCGTCAATCACCGTGGGGGACAGGGCATGATGGACCATCCGGCGAACGACGCGGCCGATCCGGGGCAGCGTTTCGGCCTGTCGCTGCAGCAGCAGGAAATCCTCGATCAGGCGAGCCGCTTCGCGCAGGCGGAGCTGCATGGCCTGCAGGGCCGCATGGATGACGAGGAATGGTGGCCGCCGCACGTGATGCCGCGTCTGGGCGAGCTGGGCTTCCTCGGCGTCACCGTGCCGGAACGCTACGGCGGCGCCGGCAGCGACGTGTTCACCTCCGGCCTGATCACGCAGGGGCTGGCGCGGTGGAACCCGGCCGTCGCGCTGAGCTATGCGGCGCACGACAACCTGTGCGTCAACAACATCTGCCGCAACGCCGATGACGCGCTGCGCGCCCGCGTGCTGCCCGGCCTGTGCGACGGCAGCGCGATCGGCGCGCTCGGCCTCACGGAGCCGGGGGCGGGATCGGACGCGCTCGGGTCGATGGCGACCACGGCGCGGCGCGACGGCGACGACTACGTGCTCAACGGGCGCAAGCTCTACATCACCAACGGTCCGGTCGCGGACATCCTGCTCGTCTATGCCAAGACCGACCGGGCGGCCGGCGCGCGGGGCATCTCGGCCTTCGTCGTCGAGCGCGGGATGCCGGGCTTCGCGGTCGCGCAGAAGCTCGACAAGATGGGATTCCGCGGCAGCCCGACGGCGGAGCTGGTGTTCGACGACTGCCGCGTGCCGGCCGCCAACCGCGTGGGCGCGGAGAACCGCGGCGTCGCGGTGGTGATGAGCGGGCTCGATCTGGAGCGCGCGATCGTCGCGATGATCGACCTCGGCATGGCCGAACGCGCGCTCGATCTCGCGGTCGACTACGCGCGCACGCGGCGGCAGTTCGACCGCCCGATCGGCGATTTCCAGCTCGTGCAAGGCAAGCTCGCGGAGATGTACACCACCGTCGAGGCGATGCGCGCGCTGTGCTACCGCACCCTCGCGGAGGCCAATGCGATGGCCGAGGACGCGGGCGGCCGCGGCGAGATCCACAAGCTGACGGCCGCCGCGATCCTGTTCGCCGCCGAGGGATGTTCGCGCGTGGTCAACGATGCCGTGCAGGTCCACGGCGGCATGGGCTACATGCGCGAGACGGAGGTGAACCGGCTGTACCGCGCGAGCAAGCTGCTGGAAATCGGCGCCGGCACGACGGAAATCCGCAAGGTCATCATCGCCGGCGAGTTGCTGCGCTGATGCCGAGCGGCCTCACGGCGGCGGCGGGGCGAAGTAGTCGGGCCGCCCGGCGGTCCATTGCTCGCCCCACATCTGATGCCCGCCGTCGATCGTCAGCACCTCGCCGGTGACGAAGCCGGCGGCGGGACTCGCGAGATAGCAGCACGCATCTGCGACCTCCTCCGGCCGGCCCATGCGCAGCATCGGGTTGGACCGGTGGAACGCGGCCCGCGCCTCCGCCGGATAGACCGCCATGCCTTCCGTCTCGATCGTGCCGGGCGCGACGCAGTTGACGCGTATGCGATAGGGCGCCCATTCGACGGCGACCGTCTTCGACAGGTGGATCACGCCGGCGCGCGCCGCACAGGTATGCGCGATGCCGGGCATGCCGCGCGCCACCACCGCGACGACGTTGACGATCACGCCCGGACACGCGCCGTCGCGCCAGCGTCGGGCGGCGGCCTGCATCATGTACCAGGTGCCGTTGAGGTTGGTGTCGATCACAGCGTTCCAGCCCTTGGGCGAGAAGTCGATCGCCGGCTGCGGGAACTGCCCGCCCGCGTTGTTCACCACCACGTCGAGCCGCCCGAAACGGCCCCACGCCGCGTCGAACAGGGCGGCGACCTGCGCCGGATCGCGGATCGTCATCGGCACGACCAGCACGTCCGCGCCGGCCGCGCGCAGCGTCGCGGCCGTCGCCTCCAGCGCTTCCGCGCGTCGGCCGCACAGCACGA
>NZ_BANB01000463.1 GCF_000964365.1 Acidisphaera rubrifaciens HS-AP3
GTCCGGGTCCGGGCCGTGCGTCCACGCGCGCCCCACCGCCACCCGCTCGCACCCCGCCCAGCGCCGGCGCAGCACGCAGTCGAACAGGCCGGTCAGGCTCGCCCGGTCGAAACGCTGCCCCAGCGCGGCCAGCCCCTCGATCCCGTTGGAGAAGGCGAAGCTGCCGCTCGGGAACGCCGCGTCCGCCTGCTGCAGGGCGACCAGGGTCGCGATCACGCGTCCACCACCGCGACCTCCAGCCGCGCCGCGAGATCGCCGAGCCGGGCGAGATACAGCTCCGGCGGCGCATCCAGCGGCACCACCAGCACCGCGCCGTCGAACCGCACCGCCCAATGCAGGTTGCCCGCGTGATAGCCGAGCGCGAGCGCGTCGGCGGCATCGCGCGGCGCGAGCCGCAGCGCCGATTGAGTGCGCACCCGCACCACCACCGCGCCCCGCGCATCGAGCGCCAGCACCGCGCCGTCCGCCAGCGTCTCGCTGCGCGGCAGGGCGATCTGCACCACCCGGCCGCTTGCGGTCACCGCCTGCAGCCGGCGTCGTTTCAGGTCGCCGGCATCGAGATGCAATAGGTCGATCGCGCCGTGATGCGCGAGGTGATGCAGCGGCCCGGCCAGCGCCGCGTCCATCCGGTTGCCGATGATACGGTCCACCCGCAAAGGCGCCGGCGCCGTCCCGCCCGGGGCGGGCGTGTCTGTGTCCATGGGTTGAGTGTGCCGGCCCCCCGGCCGCAGGATCAAGCCGCAGCAGGAGACCGATTTCCCATGACCGTCCCCGCCACCGCGACCCCCCAGGCCGGCCCCGTCATCGTCGCCCGCCACGACGGCATCGCCGTCGTCACCCTCAGCCGGCCGGAGCGGCTGAACGCCGTCAACGCCGCCCTGCGCGACGCGCTGATCGCGACACTCGGCGCGCTCGACGCCGATGCCGCGGTCGCGGCCATCGTCATCACCGGGGCCGGCGAACGCGCCTTCTGCGCCGGGCAGGACCTGACGGAGACGGCGACCCTCGCGCCCGCTGCCGTCCCGGCTTGGCTCGCGCATCAGCGCGCCATGTACCAGGCCGTGCGCGACGTGACGAAGGGCTGCGTCGTCGCCTTCAACGGGCTCGCCGCCGGCGCCGGGATGCAGATCGGCCTGTGCGCCGACCTGCGCATCGGCCATCCGGACATCCGCATCGGCCAGCCGGAGGTGCGCGCCGGCCTCGCCAGCATCGTCGGCTCCTGGATGCTCAGCCTGCACGTCACCCACGGGGTCAACCAGATGCTGTCCCTGACCGGGGCGCTGATCGACGGCACCCGCGCCCATCAGGTCGGGCTGCTCACGCATCTGGTGCCCCGCGCCGAGGTGCTGCCCCGCGCGATGGAGGAGGCGCGCGGCCTCGCCGCCGTGCCGCCCACCGCCCTGCGCCTGACCAAGCAGCGCTTCCGCGAGGCGACGCAGCCCGGTTTCGACGAGGCGTGCCGCGCGATCGAGCGGTTCCAGGTCCAGGCCTATCTCGGCGGCGAGCCGCAAAAGGTGCAGGGTGCCTTCCTCGCCCGCCGCGCCGGGGCCACGGAGGCACCGACTTGATGCGCGACCCCGCCGCGGGACCCTGATGCGCGGGCATGCCGGCGGGGAAAACCCGACGGCCCTGTCGCGTTACGACCTTGACCGTTTAGAACCTTGACCGTTTAGACATGACAGGAGCGCCAACATGGCCGCCCACGCCAAGACGACCGACGTGCCGAAGGCCCTCGCCACCCCGATCGACATCGGCGGCAATGCCGTGGCCGGCGTCGTGGCCGAGCTGAACAAGCTGCTCGCCGATACCTTCGCCCTCTATATGAAGACCAAGAACTTCCACTGGCACATGAGCGGCCGGCATTTCCGCGACTATCACCTGCTGCTCGACGAGCAGTCCGACCAGATCTTCGCCATGACCGATCCGCTGGCGGAGCGGGTGCGCAAGCTGGGCGGGCTGACGCTGCACGGCACCGGCGAGGTGCATAAGCTCCAGCGCATCAAGGACAACGACGCCGCCTATGTCGCCCCGGCCGAGATGCTGGCCGAGCTGCGCCGCGACAACACCGCCATGGCCAAGGCGATGCGCGAGGCGCACGAGATGTGCGACGAGGCCAAGGACATCGCGACCGCCAGCCTGCTGGAAAACTGGATCGACGAGACCGAGCGCCGGGCCTGGTTCCTGTTCGAAAGCGCCGAATCCGACCACGCCGCCGGCTGAGGCGCCCGGCCGCGGCCGGCGGGGCGCCCACTGCCCCGCCGGCTGCTCCACCGGCTGCCACGCCGGGCGGGCATCCCCTGGCACACGTCTGGGCCGCCGCGCCGCGTCTAGCCTGCCGCACCGCTTCGGGGGATAAGTGTCGGTCCGGGGCGGTGCCCCGCAGCAGAGGACCGGCCGATGACCACGCCCACCGCCCATCCGGGACATGCCCACACGCCCCCGACCCACGCCGCCCGGCGTGACGGCTGGCGCCCGGAAAGCTGGCGCACCCACCCGATCCGGCAGGTTCCCGCCTACCCCGACCCCGACCGCCTTGCCGCCGTCGAGGCGAAGCTGCACGCCTATCCCCCGCTGGTGTTCGCCGGCGAGGCCCGCCGCCTGCGCGCGGCCCTGGCCGAGGCGGCGGCCGGGCGCGCCTTCGTCCTGCAGGGCGGCGACTGCGCCGAAAGCTTCGGCGACTTCACCGCCAACGTCATCCGCGACACCTTCCGCGTGCTGCTGCAAATGGCCGTGGTGCTGACCTTCGGCGCCAGCCTGCCGGTGGTGAAGCTCGGCCGCATGGCGGGACAGTTCGCCAAGCCGCGCTCCTCGGACACCGAGACGATCGGCGGCGAGACGCTGCCCAGCTATCGCGGCGACATCGTCAACGGCGCCGATTTCACGCCGGAGGCGCGGGTGCCGGACCCGCGCCGCATGGAACAGGGCTATTTCCAGTCGGCCGGCACGCTCAACCTCCTGCGCGCCTTCGCCTCGGGCGGCTATGCCGATCTCAACGAGGTGCATCGCTGGAATCTCGGCTTCGTCGAACGCTCGCCGCTCGCCGACCGCTACCGCGACATCGCCGACCGGATCGACGAGACGCTCGCCTTCATGAACGCCTGCGGGATGACCAGCATCACCACCCGCGACCTGCGCGAGACCGATTTCTACGTCAGCCACGAGGCGTTGCTGCTGCCCTATGAACAGGCGCTGACGCGCATCGATTCCACCACCGGCGACTGGTACGCCTGTTCGGCGCATTTCCTGTGGATCGGCGAGCGCACCCGCCAGATCGACGGCGCGCATGTCGAGTTCCTGCGCGGCGTGCGCAACCCGATCGGGCTGAAGGTCGGGCCGACGATGGACCCGGACGACCTGCTGCGCCTGATCGACATCCTCGACCCCGAGGACGAGCCGGGGCGCCTGACGCTCATCAGCCGCATGGGCGCGGACAAGGTCGCGCAGCGCCTGCCGGCGCTCGTGCGCGCCACGCGCCGGGCCGGGCGCCACGCGCTGTGGCTGTGCGATGCCATGCACGGCAACACCATCTCCACCGTCGCCAAGGTGAAGACCCGCAGCTTCGACGCCATCCTGTCGGAGGTGCGCGACTTCTTCGACGTCCACGCCGCCGAGGGCACGGTCGCGGGCGGCGTGCACGTGGAGATGACCGGCCAGAACGTCACCGAATGCATCGGCGGCGCGCACCGGCTGACCGAGGCCGATCTCGGCGCCCGCTACGAGACGTTCTGCGACCCGCGGCTGAACGCCGAGCAGTCGCTCGAACTCGCGTTCCTGCTGGCGGCGGAACTCAAGGCGCGGCGCACCCCGCGCGCGCTGCCCGCCGTCGCCGCGCAGTAGCGGACGCACGTCATGGGGCCGGCGAACCCGACGCGCGACGCGGACATCGCGGCCCGGACCGACGTCTACTTCAACCGCACCCGCACGATCGTCAGCCGCTTCGGCGACGTGCGGGTGACCTATGCGATGTTCCTGCGCCGGCCGGTGATCTCCGCCCCCCGGCTGATGATCGACTGGCTGACGCAGGTCGCCGCCGCCCGCGCGACCGCGTTCGACATCGACGTCACCCACCCGGAAGGCGCCTGGGTCGGCGCCGGCGAGCCGCTGGTCTATGTCAGCGGCAGCTTCGCCCATCTGGCGGACCTCGAGACGATCGCCCTGCAGAAGCTCGGCGCGCCCTGCGTCGCCGCGCACAACGCCTATCAGATGTCGCTCGCCCTGCCGAATGTCGCCTTCCTGGCGATGGAGGCGCGGCACTGCGCCGGGGCGGAGATGCAGGACATGATGGCCTATGCCGCCTCGGTCGGCAGCCGCGCCGCGCAGGCCGAGGGGGCGCGCGGCTTCATCGGCAACGCCAACGACGAGACCGCGCACTGGTTCGGCGCCGCGCACGGCTACGGCACGATGCCGCACGCGCTGATCGGCTATGCCGGCTCCACCGTCCGCGCCGCCGAGATGTACGTGGAGACGTTCCCCGACGAGCCGCTGACGGTGCTCACCGACTATTTCGGACGCGAGATCACCGACTGCCTCGCCGTCTGCGCCCGCTTCCCGGCGCTCGCGACGGAGGGGCGGCTGTCCGTCCGGCTCGACACCCATGGCGGCCGCTTCCTCGAGGGGCTCGACCCGGCGGAGAGCTATGCCGTGCTCGAACGTCACGCGCCGGGTGCGATCCGCCGCTACCGCAGCGAGACCGAGCTGCGTTACCTCGTCGGCACCGGCGTCTCCGCCGCCGCCATCTGGCGCATGCGCGAGGCGCTGGACGAGGCCGGGTATCCGGCGGTGCGCATCACCGTCTCGTCCGGCTTCGGCGTGGACCGCTGCCGCGTCATGGCCGACGCGCGCGCGCCCATCGACCTTGTTGGCACCGGCAGCTTCATCCCCGATGCGTGGTCGGAGACCTACGCCACCGCCGACATCGTCGATTACGACGGCCACGCCATCGTCAAGGTCGGCCGCGAGTTCCTGTTGCGCCGCAACGGCGACCGCAAGCGCGGCGGATAGCCGCGTCCGTCAGGGACGCCACGCCATGACGCCGACGCCGTTCGCGCGCTGCGCCGCCAGCAGCGCGTGATCGAGCGCGACCGGCGGCGCGTCCGCTGGCCCGTTCCCTGGCGCGGTGTCGAGCGCCGCGATCGCGGCAAACAGCCGCGCGCCGGCGAAGTCCTGCGTCGCCTGGCGCGTCGCGTCCGGGTGCGGCTCTTCCGGCACGGGCAGATGCGGGTTGGTGTTGATCTCATAGAATTGCGGCCGGCCGCCGACGAGGCCGAAATCGGCACGTCCGTACTCAATCCGCGCCGTGGCGAAGGCGTGGCGCAGGGCGCGCGCGTGATGGTTGGCGCGGATCATCGCGTCGTCCTCGCGGTACATCGCCGCGTCCGCGAGCCCGACCGTGCCGGCCTTGACGCACCATGTCGCCTCGGTCACCGGCATGTCCAGCAGCACCGCGTCGCCGATGCGAAAGCCGGTATGGCGGCGCCAGATCCCGGGGCGCACCGGCTCCGCCGCGTAGCCGATGACGAGGACGCCGTCGAGCGGCTGTCCCGCCGCCTCCAACTCGGCGAGCGCGCGTTCCAGCGCATGCTGGTTCTCCAGCAGCCCCGACAGCGCCGGCGCGTGCGCCGCCTCCTGCTTGAGGAACACGGGAAAGCGGGCAGGGCGGGGCGCGTCGTCGGCGCGGTGGATGTCGAAGCCGTGGGTGCCGTCGCGATGCAACGCGCGCAGCAGCGGATAGCGGCCGCGCACCCGCGCCGGATCGTTGAGGACGCGGCAGCCCGCGGCCGTGCCGATCACCCGGTACGCGGCGGCCGCGAGCGCGCGTTCATGCGCGGTCAGCCGCTCGATGTCGGTGAAGACATACGTGCCCGCCGGCACCGTCGCCGCCGCGAACAGCGCGTCGTAGCTGAGGGCGGTAGCGACGCCGTCGAGAGCCGCGACGGTATAGGCATGCGACGCGGTCTGCACGAAAAAGAGCATGGACGAAACGGCTGTGCCTATCGTAAAGCTTTGGCAACGAGGGAGCGTGACGCATGAGCACTCAACCGGTTGCGAAGATTGCCGTCAAGCTCGACCCCGAGCGGATACTCGGCGGCCTCGACGAGACGACGCCGACGGACGCGCCGTCCGGCTCGTCGCACGGCGCCACCCCGATCGCGTCCGGCCACAAGCTTGGCGCCAAGGTGGGTGCCAAGGTGGGCGTCAAGCGGGTCGGGACGCGCCGCATCGTCGCCTGAACGCGACGAAAGGCGGGCGGCGGATGGCGGGCGGCTTCCTGCCGGACGCGCGGCACGGGCGCGACCTCTACGCCCGCATCGCGCAGCGTCTCGCCGGCAGCTACGCGCATATCTTCGACGCCTGCGGCGCGGTCTGCGCCCTTGATCACGCGGCAATCGCGGCCCGATGCGACGCGATCCGCGCCGCCGCGCGCGTCCGGCCGGAGCTGTTCATCCTCCATCGCGCCGCGCTCGACGCCGCCTGCCGGTCCGATCCGGCGGC
>NZ_BANB01000462.1 GCF_000964365.1 Acidisphaera rubrifaciens HS-AP3
GAGCACGGCGTCCACGCCGCGCAGCGCGGCGCCGGCCGCGCGCAGCGCCGCGTCGATGCTGCCGGCGCCCACGGCGGTGTCGCCGTCGATCTGCACAAGCTCGCCCGCCGCCGGACGAAGAGCGAGCAGCGACTGGACATGGCTGGCCGGATGGATGAGGCCGAGCTGCGCCGGGGTCGCCGCCGGCGCCGCCTCCCGCACCAGCGACTCGAAGGCCGGGTCCTCCAGCGCGCCCAGCACGGCGCGCAGCCGGTCGGGACATTCGGGGTGCCAGGCCCCCGGATCATGGTCGAGACAGGCCGGATGCGTGATGAGGAGCGTGGTTGGCATCGCCGCGGCTCAGCCGCCCTCGGGGGCGGGATCGGCATCGGCGGCGCGGCGGCGGATCACGAAGCTGAACACGCCTGCCTCCTCGCTCCAGGCAAGCAGGTCGTGGCCGGTCTCGCGGCAATAGGCCTGGAAATCCCCGACGGCCGCGCGGTCGGTCGCGAGGATGCGCAGCCGCTCGCCGGGCGCGAGACCGCGCAGCGCCTTGTTGGCGCGCAGCACGGGCAGCGGACAGTTCAGCCCCTTCACGTCCAGCACGGTCTCGGCCATGCGCCATCCTGTGCAACGCCCGCCCGCTCCGCAAGGCGCTTGAGCGCCCGGGCGCCCCGCCGCATCCTGCCGCCATGACAGCGCACCGCATCGGCATCGACTTCGGCGGCACCAAGATCGAGATCGCGGTGATCGCTCCGGACGGCAGCGAGGCGCTGCGCCGGCGCGTGCCCACGCCGCACGACTATCCGGCGGCGGTGGAGGCCGTGGCGGGGCTGGTCGAGCAGGCCGAGGCAGCGGTCGGACAGACGATGACGGTCGGCATCGGCATCCCCGGCGTGATCAGCCCGGCGACCGGGCTGGTGAAGAACTCGTCGAAGATCGCGCTCAACGGCCACCCGTTCGACGTCGATATCAGCCGCCGCCTCGGGCGGGAGGTGCGGGTCGAGAACGACGCCAACTGCTTCACCCTGAGCGAGGCGGCGGACGGCGCGGGGGCCGGGCACGACGTGGTGTTCGGCGTCATCCTCGGCACCGGCTGCGGCGGCGGAATCGTCGCGCACGGGCGCGTGCTGCCGGGTCGCAACAAGATCGCCGGCGAATGGGGCCACACGCCCCTGCCGTGGCCGCAC
>NZ_BANB01000461.1 GCF_000964365.1 Acidisphaera rubrifaciens HS-AP3
CTGACCAACCCCGCCCCGGTGCTGCCGTCGATCGGCGCGTCCGGCACCACGGTCGATGTCGCCGCCGGCACGTCGTCCGGCGGGAACGCGACCCCGGGCGCGGGCGGCAGCCTGCTGCCGGCGGGCTTCCTCAGCACGCAGGGCAACCAGATCGTCGATGCGAACGGGACGCCGGTGAAGATCGCGGCGATCAACTGGTACGGGCTGGAGACGCCGTCCTTCGCCCCCGGCGGCCTCGGCGTGCAGAGCTACAAGACGATGATGAACGAGATGGCCCAGCTCGGGTTCAACACGATCCGGCTGCCCTTCTCGCTGCAGGCGCTCGATCCGTCGAGCATGCCGTCCGGTATCAACTACACGCTCAACCCCGACCTGCAGGGCCTCGACGGCCTTCAGGTGATGGACAAGATCGTCGCCTATGCCGGGCAGATCGGGATGAAGATCATCCTCGACGATCACCGCGCCTCCGCCGGGTCGGGACCGAACGCGGACGGGCTTTGGTACGATCAGAATTATTCGGCGGCGACCTGGCTGTCGGACTGGACGATGCTGGCGCAGCACTATGCCGGCAATCCGACGATCATCGGCGCCGACCTGTCGAACGAGCCGCACGACCCGGCGACCTGGGGCACCGGATCGCCCACCGACTGGGCGGCCGCGGCGACGGCGGCGGGCGACGCGATCCAGGCGACGGGCTCGAAATGGCTCGTCATCGTCGAGGGCATACAGACCTATAACGGCCAGAGCACGTGGTGGGGCGGCAACCTGATGGGTGTCGCGCAGCACCCGATCACCCTCACCGATCCGGGCAAGCTGGTGTACTCGGTGCACGACTACCCGGCGTCGGTCTATCCGCAGAGCTGGTTCTCCGCGCCGAATTATCCGGCCAACCTGCCGTCGGTGTGGAACCAGTTCTGGGGCAACGTCTACCAGAGCGGCGCGCCGGTATTCGTGGGCGAGTTCGGCACGCAGCTGCAGACCACCAGCGACCAGCAATGGCTGCACACGCTGGTGTCCTATCTGGACGGGCAGGCGCCGGGCGGCATCACGGTCGCGCCCGGTCAGCAGGGGCCGAGCTGGGCGTACTGGGACTGGAACCCGGACTCGGCCGGCACCGGCGGTATCGTCGGCAACGACTGGAGCACGGTGCAGACCGCGAAGCTCGATGCGATCCAGCCGGCGATGTATCACGCGGCCGCGACGACGTCGGGCGGCGGGACGGGGGCCGCGGGCGGGGGTGCGGGCGGCACGGCGACGTTCGATCTCACCCTGTCGGCGCCGCAGACGACGCCCGTCACCGTCGATTACGCGACGGCGGACGGCACGGCCAAGGCGGGCGTCAACTACACGGCGACGAGCGGCACCGTCACCTTCGCGCCGGGGCAGACCTCCGCCACCGTCTCGACCGCCGTGCTCGATCCCGCGGGCGCGAGCGGGCAGTTGCAGTTCCTGCTCGACCTGTCCGACCCGCTGGGCGCGACGCTCGGCGCGAACTCGGTCGCGGCGACGATCGATTACGGCGCCGGCACGACCACCCCGCCCGCCGGCGGCACGGGCACGGGGTCAGGCACCGGCACTACGTCGGGCACAGGGGGCACGTCCGGGGGCTCATCCGTGGCGGGCTCGTCCACCGGTGCCGGGGGCGTGACCGCGAGCCTGCAGGTCAACAGTGACTGGGGCAGCGGCATGACCGGCACCGTGACCGCGACCAACGACACGGCGACGCCGGTGACGGGGTGGGAGGTGCAGCTGACCAGCGCCGACCTTCTGGGCAATGTCTGGAACGGCGTGCTGTCGTCCCAATCGGGCGGCGTCGCGCTGGTGTCGAATGCAAGCTGGAACGCGGCCATCGCGCCGGGCGCGTCCACCAGTTTCGGTTTTCAGGCGACGGAGCCCGCGGCCTACGCGCCGATCGCGCTGAAAGTCGTGTCGCACGGATAGCGCGGCGGCGGGCCTCAACCCGTCGCTGTCATGGCCGGCCCGATATAGGTGGCGTCGAGGCGGCTGCGCAGATAGTCGGCGGCGGTGACCGGCGGGTAGCGCGGCGGCTCGCCGGGCGCCAGGCAGGACGGCAGCACGGCGACGTGCGTCTCCGGGTTCGGATCGAGGAAGTAGGCGAGCGAATAGCGCTCGCCCGCCGGGATGCGCACGCGGTGGGGGGTGGAGACGTAGATGTCGTTGGTCCAGCGCATCAGCAGATCGCCGATGTTGCACACCAGCGTGCCCGGCGGCGGTGCCGCGTCGATCCAGGTGCCGTCGCGCCGGCGCACCTCCAGCCCCGGCTCGCCGTCGGTCGCGAGCAGCGTGATGTTGCCGTAGTCGGTATGCTCGCCGGCGCCGATGCCGCTCGCCGTGTCCTGACCGGCGCCGGGGTAGCGCAGCATGCGCAGGCTCGCCATCGGGCGGTCGATCTTGGCGCGGCAGAAGTCGAGCGACAGGCCGAGATCGTGGGCAAAGGCGCGGTGCATCGCCTGTCCGGTTGCCTGGCACGCATCGAAATAGGCGAGCATCGTCGCCCGCCAGCCCGGCAGATCGGGCCACAGATTGACACCGCGGAAGGGGCGGCCGGCCAGTACCTCCGGATCGTCGGCGGCAAGATCGAAGCCGACGTTGAACGCTTCCTTGCGGTCGATCGTGGCGGCGGGATCGAGCTGTTCCGTGCCGAGGCCGGCATAGCCCCGGTTATGCGGCGAGCGGGCGATCGACAGCCTTTCCTTCGCGGCGGCGGGCAGTGCGAAGAAGGCCCGCGCGGCGGCAAACGCCGCGTCGCGCAGCGCCGGCGTCACGGCGTGACCGGTGACGTAGAAGAACCCGACGCCGCGGCAGGCGGCCCCGATGGCCGCTGCGACCTCCGCGACGGGCGCCGGATCGTCCGCGAACAGCGGTGCTACGTCGATCACCGGGATGTCGACCATGGCTGCCCTCCTCGCCCGCGGCTGGCTGCCTCGCGGCTGGGTGCCCCGCGGCTGCGTGCAGTGCAGCAAGAAACGGGCCCGCCGTCACCCGGCGATCGCGGGCCACATCCGTTCAAGCAGGGCGGCGGCGAGGTCGGGGAAGCGCACCGCCCGCCCGGTGCGCGCGGCCGCCCCCCGCATCGCCGCCCGCGC
>NZ_BANB01000460.1 GCF_000964365.1 Acidisphaera rubrifaciens HS-AP3
TACCGACGCCATCCTCGATTACCGGGCGGAGGGGACCTACAACGAGAACCATATCCGTGGCCTTGGCGTGAAGGGCATGCGGGTGTGGGATTTCGGCTGGCAGACGGCGGCGAAGGGGTGGCTTGCCGATCAGTCCGGGCCGATGCGCCTGATGATGCACGCGACCGACCCGGCCAACCTCGCCCACCGCATCGGCATGCGCGCGAGTTCCGGATGCGTGCGCGTCCCGTCGGCGATGAACGTCTTTCTCGACCGGCACGGGGTGCTCGACTACGACTACGAGCGCGTCGCCCGTGACGACATACGCTACCGCGCGCTGCTGCGACGGGACCGCGTGCCGACGCCGCTCGCCGGCGATCTGATGATCGTGATCGACTCGAGCGGCGAGACCTGACCCGGCCCTGCTGCCCCCGGCCCGCCCCCCATCGAGGCCCCGGCCTGATGGCGGCTCCGGGGGCCGCTATTGACCAGGGCAGGGGGGGGAGGCATGTGTTGCACCGCGGTGGACCTGCAGTTCGCCCGCTTGTGAGTCGGACCCAGAGCCCAGTTTGAGCGACACGCCTGACGAGACGCCGCCCGGGCCGCCGGAGGACATGCATCCGGTGACGCTCGAGGAGGAGATGCGGCGCTCCTACCTCGACTATGCGATGTCGGTCATCGTCTCGCGCGCCCTGCCGGATGTGCGCGACGGGCTCAAGCCCGTGCATCGCCGCATCCTCTACGCGATGGGCGATATCGGAAATACGCCCGATAAGCCGTACCGCAAGTCCGCGAGCGTCGTCGGCGAGGTGATGGGCAAGTATCACCCGCACGGCGACAGCGCGATCTATGACGCGCTGGTGCGCATGGCGCAGCCGTTTTCCATGCGCGTGATGCTGGTGGACGGGCAGGGCAATTTCGGCTCCGTCGACGGCGATGCCCCGGCGGCGATGCGCTATACCGAGGTGCGGCTGGCGCGCGCGGCCATGCTGCTGCTGGAGGACATCGACGAGGACACGGTCGATTTCCAGCCGACCTATGACGAAAGCCGCGAGGAGCCGCGGCTGCTGCCGGCGCGCACGCCCAACCTGCTGATCAACGGCGCCAACGGCATCGCCGTCGGCATGGCGACCAACATACCCACGCATAACCCGGGCGAGATCATCGACGCCGCGCTGGCGATGATCGACGATCCGGCGATCGCGCTCGACGACCTGATGCGCATCGTGCCGGGGCCGGATTTTCCGACCGGCGGCCTGATCCTCGGCCGGTCGGGCATACGCAGCGCGATGGAGACCGGGCGGGGCAGCATCATCATCCGCTCCCGCGCGGATTTCGAGGAGATCCGCCGCGACCGCACCGCGATCGTGATTTCCGAGATCCCGTACCAGGTCAACAAGAAGTCGCTGCTGGAGCGCATCGGCGAGCTGGTGCGTGCCAAGCAGATCGAGGGCATCGCCGAGCTGCGCGACGAGAGCGACCGCTCCGGGCTGCGCGTCGTCATCGAGCTGAAGCGCGAGGCGACGCCGGAGGTGGTGCTGAACCAGCTCTACCGCTTCACGCAGCTGCAGGTGACGTTCGGCATCAACATGCTTGCCCTCGATGCCGGGCGGCCGCGCCTGATGGGGCTGCGCGACGCGCTCGGCGCGTTCCTCGCCTTCCGCGAGGAGGTGATCCTCCGCCGCTCGCGCTTCCGCCTCGGCCGCGCGCGCGACAAGGCGCACAACCTCGTCGGCCTCGCGATCGCGGTCGCCAACATCGACGAGGTGATCCGCATCATCCGCGCGAGCCCGGACAGCGGCGCCGCCCGCGCGGCGCTGATGGAGCGCGAGTGGGTCGTCGCCGATATCGGCGCACTGCTCGCCCTGATCGACGAGCCGGGCAACGTCATCAGCGAAGCCGGCACGGTGCGCCTGACGGAGGAGCAGGCGCGCGGCATCCTCGAACTGCGCCTCGCCCGCCTGACCGGGCTGGAGCGCGAGAAGATCCAGCAGGACCTGACCGAGGTCGGCGCGCAGATGCGCGCGCTGCTCGACATCCTCGGCAGCCATATCCGCCGCATGGAGGTGATGCGCGAGGAGCTGATCGCGGCACGGGCCGAGATCGCGCGCCCGCGTCTGACCGACATCGTCGATGCCGTGGCGGATCAGGACGATGAAAGCCTGATCGAGCCGGGGCAGATGGTCGTCACGATCACCCGCGACGGCTTCATCAAGCGCACGCCGCTGGAGACGTTCCGCGCGCAGAACCGCGGCGGCCGCGGGCGCACCGGTGCCGGCACGCGCGGCGACGACATCGTCACGCGCAGCTTCAACGCCCATACGCATCAATGGGTGCTGTTCTTCTCGTCCGGCGGCCGGGCCTTCCGCGAGAAGGTCTGGCGCCTGCCGGAGGCCGGCCCGACGGCGAAGGGGCGGGCGCTGGTCAACCTGCTGCCGGAGCTGGGCGGCGACACCATCACGACCGTGCTGCCGCTGCCGCCCGACGAGACGCTGTGGGACAGCCTGCACCTCGTGTTCGCGACCGCGAGCGGCAACGTGCGGCGCAACCGGCTGTCGGATTTCCGCAACGTCCGCGCCTCCGGCCTGATCGCCATGAAGCTCGACGAGGGCGACCGGCTGATCGGCGTGGCCACGTGCCGCGAGGGTGACGACGTGTTCCTCGCGAGCCGGCTCGGGCGCTGCATCCGCTTCCAGATCACCGATGACACGCTGCGCGTCTTCGCCGGTCGCGACAGTTCGGGCGTGCGCGGCATGAAGCTCGGCACCGGCGACGAGGTCATCAGCCTGTCGGTGCTGCGTCATGTCGAGGCGACGGTCGCCGAACGCATCGCCTATCTCCGTCTCGCCGCCGCCCGTCGTCGTAACGGCACGGCCGCCGAGGAGGAGGGCGAAGTCGCGGCCGAGCAGGACGAGACGTCCGGCGAGCCGGCCGGCGAGGAGGCCGCCGACGAGACGTTGACCGAACGCCGCGCGGCCGAGCTTGAGGACGCGGAGGAACTGCTCCTGACCGTCACCAGTGGCGGCTACGGCAAGCGGTCGTCCGCCTACGAGTACCGTGTCACCGGGCGTGGCGGGTCGGGCATCGTCAATATCGGCCTGTCGGCGCGCACCGGCAGTGCCGTGGTGGACAGCCTGCCGGTGCGGCCGGGCGACGACGTGATGCTGGTCACCGACGCGGGTCGGCTGATCCGTCTGCCGGCCGATCAGGTGCGCATCACCGGGCGGCAGGGCATGGGCGTCACGCTGTTCCGCCTCGACGCGGGCGAGAGCGTCACGGCGGTGTTCCCGGTGCTGGAAGACGAGACGGCGGCGGCGGTCGATGCCGACGGCGGCGGCGCCGGCACGGACGGGGATGCGGCGGGGGATACGCCCGAAGACCCGCCCGAAGGCCCGCAGGGGGAGGCAAGCGATGACAGCGACGAATGAGCCGGCCGCCAAGCAGCGCATCGGCCTGTATCCCGGCACGTTCGATCCGGTGACCAACGGCCATCTCGACATCATCGGCCGCGCGACGCGGCTGGTCGACCGGCTGATCGTGGGCGTCGCCATCAACGTGGGCAAGGCGCCGCTGTTCGACCTCGACGAGCGCGTGGAGCTGGTGCGGTCGGAGCTTGCGGCGCTGTCCGCGCGGACCGGCACGCCGATCGAGGTGCGCAGCTTCGACACGCTGCTGATCGATTTCGCGCGCGAGGTTCAGGCAAGCGTGATCGTGCGCGGACTGCGCGCGGTGTCCGATTTCGACTATGAGTTCGCCATGGCCGGCATGAACTACCGGCTAAACGCGGAGATCGAGACGGTGTTCCTGATGGCGAGCGAACGCCACCAGTTCATCCAGTCGCGTTTCGTCAAGGAGATCGCCTTGCTGGGCGGCGACATTTCGTCCTTTGTGCCGCCGCTGACACTCGAGCGGACCCGCGCACGTATGCGCGGCTGAGGCGCGGGCACGAAACCCGGGCCGCGCGACGATCACGCGCCGCAGACGCGCGTGACGACAACCAACCACGGAGGATGCCAGATGGCGCATCGACTGCGTCGCCGCACTCTTCTTGCGACAACCCTCGCCACCCCCATGCTTGGAGCTTTCATGAGCGACGCCAATGCCCAGCCGACGCCGAGCCCCGACAACACGGTCTACATGGACCTCAAGGACGGGCGGGTGACGATCGAGCTGCTGCCGGACATCGCGCCCAAGGCCGTCGCCCGGGTCCGCGAGCTGTGCAAGGAGCATTTCTACGACGGCACGCCCTTCCACCGCGTCATCGAGGGCTTCATGGCGCAGGGCGGCGACCCGACCGGCACCGGCACGGGCGGCAGCAAGCTACCGAACCTGCCGGCCGAGTTCACGCATGAGCGCCGCTTTCTGCGCGGTACCGTCGGCTCGGCCCGCACGTCGGACCCGAACAGCGCCAACAGCCAGTTCTTCATCATGTTCGCGCCGGCGCCGAACCTGGACGGGCAGTATACGATCTGGGGGCAGGTGATCGGCGGCATGGAATATGTCGATCACATCAAGCGCGGCAACGGGCCCAACGGCATGGTCAGCAACCCGGACCGCATCATCAAGATGCGCCTCGCCTCCGACCCGAACTGAGCCGCCGAACGGCTTGACCAGGCCCGCGCCTTGTCGTTCAAGGCGCGGGCGCGAGCCCGTAGCTCAGCCGGTAGAGCACGAGACTTTTAATCTTGGGGTCCTGGGTTCGAGTCCCAGCGGGCTCACCAGACCTTCCCCGGTGACGGCGCGGCCGCGGCCGCGTCAGGCGTAGGCGTGCAGATAGCCGGCGGGGGAACTCATCTGTGTCGGCGCGAGGCAGATCAGCTGCGCCACGCGCCGCGCCGCCGACATGGCCTCCGTCTGCGAGAGGGCGCGCCCGGACCACACCGCGCCCGGCAGCGTCGGGAAACGCCAGACCGCCCAGTCCCATCCGCCGGCGGGCACCGCCTCGACCACCACGCGGACTTCGTCACCGGCGATCTGGGGGATGCGGGCCGTTGCCAGCCCGTCCTCGACGCACCACTCGTTGCACTCGACGCACCCCTCGTCGCGAATGCTGTCCAGCAGCCCGCTAAGTGCCCCCATAACCAACCCCCTTCGTCGTCAAGTTCCCAACAGGGAACGCCCGGCGATTGGGATGGACGCAGGGGTTGAATGCAATGAAGTGTTTCACACACCCCCGGGTTAGGGATACGGCGCGGCGGGTAACCTTTTTCGGCTGGGGGCGCCGCCCCGCGGGGCGGTGGCACGATGGCTGCCGCCCGCGGCGCCGACGCGCGTGGGACCGGCTCGACCCGGCATCCTCCGGTTGCATGTGGCATCCTGACGCTCGGGGATTTGTCATGTGACGACTAGACGCATTGTCGCGGCGCGCGGTTGCATGTCTTCTGCCGCCTGCTCTGCAGTTCGACGCCACAGCAACAGACCGACGCATCATGCCGCATGACCCCGCCACCATCCCCGTCATCGTCGGCGTGGGCGAACTCGCCGACCGCGCGCCCGATCCGGCCGAGGTGCGCGAACCCGCCGCGCTGATGTACGCGGCCCTGCTCCGGGCGGAGGCGGATGCCGGCGGGGCGCTCCTGGGCCGGCTCGACCGGCTGTCGATCATCAACGAGATTTCCTGGCCGTATGCCGATCCGGTCGGCGTGCTGTGCGACCGTCTCGGCCACCGGCCGGCGCACGCCGTCTATGGCCGGGTCGGCGGCGAGACGCCGGTCGCGGCGATCCATGAAGCGGCACAGGCGATCGCGCGGG
>NZ_BANB01000459.1 GCF_000964365.1 Acidisphaera rubrifaciens HS-AP3
GCCCCGCTGCTGGCCGCCGTCGCCGCGACCGAGGCCGCCCTGCGCGCCCAGGCCGACAGCACGCCGCCGCCGCCCCGCGCCGACGCCGCGACGATGCGCCGCTTGCTGCGCGACGAGGATTGGGCGAGGGCTGCGCGGGAGTTTCTGGGGGTGCCGGAATAACGAGAGGCCGTCCGTACGGGCCGTCCCGCCCGCTTTCCAGACGCTAATCTTGGACGTCGGGCTCGAACGGATCCAGATACCGCTTGTCGAGCATCAGATGCACGCCCTTGTTGCCGTTCACGACCTGTGTGACGCGAAGGTCTCCGGCCACGCTCAGGAGCGTATAGGCCTGATGGCGATCGATCGCTGTGCGGTCACAGACCAGATCGAGCATCTGCCTTAAGGCGATGACGACGCAATTATCCAGATCGGGGTCGAAGCCCATCGTGATCACGTGCGTCGGTGTCTCCGCACGGGGCCATTCGAGTGCGATATCATCGCGAACGCTCAGACGAAACCGACCAATAAGGCCAGTCTCGATCGCGGTGAGGCAGACCTCGCCATCGCCTTGTGCGCCATGTCCGTCACCGACGGAAAACAACGCCCCGTCGACAAAGATCGGCAAATACAAGGTCGTGCCTTCGACAAGTTCCTTGTTGTCCACATTGCCGCCATTGGCCCGCGGCGGGGGCGTCGGGATGACACCCCACGCGGGTGGCGGCGCCACCGCCATCACGCCGAAGAACGGTCGAAACGGTATCCGGTGCCCCCACGGCAGACGCCAGATCCGGCGTTCCCGATCCAGCTTCGTATGAACCACGCGGGCGTCTGCAAAGTCAGCCGGAAGCGCGCCAGCGAGCGGACGGATGACGTTATGGCCCCAGTCGTAATGCGGCTCGATCCGTTCGATGTCCACCTGCAAGGTCTGCCCGGCCCTCGCGCCGCGCACGGCGACGGGCCCCGTGCATATATGCCCGAAGAAGCGCTGCGGACCGTGTGCGGCATGAATCTCGGGCAACGCCGGTGGAACCTCGAACGGTGCCGGTGGCAGCAGTTCGGGTCCACCTGAAACCGTCGAGATCACGATACGATCACCGCTCTCGATCGTCGCAACCGGTGAAAGTCGCGAGTCAAAATAGCCCCAGTGAACCGTCTCGGGGCCTGCATCCAGGCGAATGACCTCGGCGCTTCCGTCCATCAGCCTGCTCGACGCGGGCGCGAAAGGCGCGCGACGTCTCTGACAGTCAAGAAGGCTGTCCCGTCGGAGCGCTCGTCGACAGGGCGACCGGAAGAACCGGGTCGGCCGATCTGCCGAGAATGCCGCGACCCTTCAATGAACGCAGACCGTAGAGAAAGCCGAGTTCGAAGAACGAATCGATGAATTTGAAAAGGATCTGGATCAGGATCATGTTCACGAGCACGCTGGCCGACACCACGCCGGCGAACGCCATAATCACGAACAACACTGAATTGACCGCCATGGACACGACGTTCGCGGAGACAGCCCTCAACCACATCTTCCTGTCGCCGGTAAGATTTCGCACGGCATCATACACGTAGACCATCACGAGGCCGGTGATCCACGTGGCTATGATGCTGGCGACGGCGATGCGCGGCACGATTTTGTTAAGAGACAGAAAAGCCGAATGACTCTGTTCGAAGTGGGAGGGGAACGGTAGCAGAAACAGAAACAACAGCAGGATGGATGTCATGATCCTGCAAAGCATCTGCGCATGGACCGATGTGCGGGAAATCTCGAAGCCGTAAAACTCACTCAGGTAGTTTTGTCCCAGTTCCAGCGTCGGATAAACGAGGGAGCCGGCAATCGTGATGAAGGTCACTCCGCCGAGCACAAGACTGACGAACTGCGCCGACGTAAATGAAATGAAGATCTGGAAGGCGCCCTGGATTCCCACGACCCACAAGACCGCGTACTGGCGGCCGAACATCTCGGCCATCAGGATGCCTATTCCGACTGCGGCGAAGCTGGCGAATATGGTTCCGACGATCCAGACGAGGCCAACCCAGTCGCTCAGCATGTCAAAACCTATCTCGATAGAGCGGGCGCCAAGACTTTCTCAAGCGGCATGCTCACAGCACAGCATCGCCGCTCCACCCCGTCAATGAGATTTTCGAAATTCCGGTCATATTATCGAAACGCCGTGGACCGCATGCCGGGGCGGTGCTAGGGAAAGCAGACACTGCAGCAGGCGGCAGGGTTGCCGGTTCTCTGTACGCATCCGATACAAGGAAGCGGAATGAATTTGCATCTAAAGGGACGTGTCGCGCTCATCACTGGCCCGGCCAAGGGGATGGGCGCCGCGATCACTCGAAGTTTTGCCGCGGAGGGATGCGGGCTCGTCCTTGTTGGACGCGACGTCGCCGCCGTCAATGAGGTCGCGGGGGAGCTGGCGGACGCCGGCGTCGAGCTCGTCGTCGTCGGCTGCGATCTGACAGACCCCGCTCAGTGCGAGCGTGCGGCCGGCATCGGCGTGTCGAGGTTCGGACGCATCGATATCCTGGTCAACGTCGCGGGTGGTTCGGGTCCGATCGGGAAGTCCGGTGTGGAGACCACCCCCGATGAGTTCGACCAGATCGTCACGCTCAATATGAACGGATGCTTCCACACGATAAGGGCGGTGCTTCCCGGCATGATTGAGCAACGGTACGGAAAGATCGTGAACGTCGGCGGCACGTTCGGGATGCGCGGCCGGGCGGGCCGCGTGGCCTATTCGGCGTCGAAATGGGGACTTCGCGGACTGACGAAAAGCATCGCGCTGGAAGTCGGCGCCCACAACATCAACGTCAATTGCGTGGCGCCGGGAATGGTCGACGGCGCCCGCTTCCGTGAGAAAGTCTGCGCAGATATGGCACGACGTCTCCATATCAGCGTGGAAGAAGCCGTCGAGCATCATGCGGCCGACTATGCGCTCCGCCGGATCACGACCGACCAGGACGTCGCCAATGCATGTGTGTTTCTGGCCAGCGACGTATCGCGCCAGATTACCGGCGTCGATTTACCGGTCGACGGTGGCTGGGCCATGCTTTGAAGTGCGGAGGAGCGGAATGCTCGCAGACCTGGTCATCAAGAACGGAACCGTCGTCTCACCCGAATCCGTCTTCGGCGCCAGCGTTGCCATCAGGGACGGGGTGATTATCGCCGTCGGCACCGCGGAGTCGATGCCGCCGGCGCAGGAGATTATCGATGCGACCGGGCTGCATGTCCTGCCGGGTGCCATCGACGACCACGTGCATTTCCGCGATCCGGGCTATCCACAGAAGGAGGATTTCGCCTCCGGCACCGCCGCTGCCGCGTTTGGCGGGGTCACGACCGTGTTCGACATGCCAAATACGCTGCCAACCGTCGAAAATGCTCATGCACTTGCCGAGAAGCATGCGATCGCGGCGGCAAAGGCGCATGTCGATTACGGGCTGTACGGCGTTCTCGGCGAGACCTCGATTGATAACGTCGCGGCCCTGATCGAGGGCGGCGTGATCGGGTTCAAATTGTACATGGGAAATACCTTCGGTCGCATTCCCACGCCTTCCACCGGGGCGATGCTGGAAGCATTCGAGGCGGTCGCACCGACAGGGAAGCGGATTTCGCTTCACGCCGAGACAAACTCGGTGATGGAACGGCGCGAAGCAAAGCTTCGGAAAGCCGGCCGCATTGAACCGCTCGCTCACCTCGACTCGCGGCCCGAGGTTGTCGCGATCGAAGCGGTGAGCCGCGCCGCGATCCTGGCCGAATGGACCGGGGCGAGAATCCATATTCTCCATATTTCATCCGCCGGCGAACTGAGACCCCTGGCTGAAGGAAAAGCCCGCGGCGTGGACATCACCGGTGAGACCTGTCCGCATTACCTTTTCCTGTCGACGGATGACTATAGCCGTTGCGGCGGTATCATTCGCGTCAACCCGCCTGTCCGTGAGGCACGCAATCAGGGGCCGATCTGGGCGGCACTTGTCGACGGCGCGATCGATGTGATTGCGACCGATCACGCGCCGCATGCGATCGAGGAGAAAATGAGGCGAGACATTTGGACGGTCGATTGCGGTTTCCCGGGTGTCGAGACGCAGATGCCGCTGATGTTGACGGCAATCGCGCAGGGGCGCGCGTCGATTTGCGACTATGTTCGCTGGAGCGCCGCCAATCCCGCCAGGATATGGGGATTGTATCCACGCAAAGGCGTCATACAGGTCGGGGCCGATGCCGATATCGTCGTGGTCGATCTCGGCCGCCGGTGGACGATCAGGGATCGCGACCTGCATTCCCGGGGAAAAGCCTCGCCATGGGACGGATACGACGTCCAGGGCCTGCCGCTGCATACCATCGTTCGCGGCCGGTTTGTCCTTAAAGACAGGGTTCTCCAACCGGGCACGTGCGGATGGGGACGGTCGGTGCATAGTATTCAGACCATGCCGCCGCCGAAGCCCGCCAACGTCCAGCAGACCACGACAGCGATACTTTCGTCCGGCACCCGCACCTGACCAGACAACGCGTGCCGATTCGGCACGCCGAGCCGGGAAGCCCGGTCGGTCAGAGTGCGGGCGACCACCACATAAGCGGACGCATAGACGGACCTCGCTCGTCTAAAGCGGAGGTGCGTGCTAGCAGCTAGGGGTCAAGCATAAAGCCAGGGGACGTCCAGCGCATGAGTCCGACCCGTCAGCCTCCAGCGGAACAGTTTTCGACATTGGGGAACGACGTTTTCTTCCGCCTGCGGAGCGATATCATCGCGTCGCGTTTTGCTCCTGGCGCGAAACTCAGGCTCAGCGACCTTCGGACAGCCTACGGGGTCGGGTTCAGCCCCCTGCGCGAGGCCCTGTCTCGCCTGACCGAGAACCGTCTGGTCACGGCGATCGGCCAACGAGGCTTTCGCGTTCGCGAGGCCTCGGCCGAGGACATCACGGATATTTCCATGGTTCGCAAAGAGGTCGAAGGCCATGCGTTGCGCCTGGCGATCCGCAACGCCAACGACCTCTGGGAAGCGCAGTTGACGGCTGCTGGCGAGGCGTTGGTCGCACTCCAGCGGATGGGAAAGAAGGTGGCCGAGGACGTCTGGGAATCGCGGCACCGGGAATTCCATCGCGCGCTCGTCTCAGCCTGCAACTCCCCCTGTCTGTTGCATTTGCACGAGCTGCTATGCGACCAGTTTGACCGCTATCGGCGCCTGTCGGCCAAAAGCCGGCTGCCGAACGCCCCGCGATGGCTGATGCACATGGAGATCCTCGACGCCGCGCGGGCGAGGGAAGCGGATAAGGCGGTCGCGCTCCTCGAGGCGCACATAACCGAAGCAACGCAGCTGATCGTGATGGGACTTCTGGCGCCAAGCCATCGCCCCTCTCCGCGGTCGGCGACGCGACGCTCGATCAAAACGGCCCCTAAGGCCGCGCCAGCCAGCCCATCGAGGCGCCCGGCTCGGCGTCCGTCGTCGGCAGATAGGGCTTGATGTCGAGCAATGTCGTGCCGTCGAGGCAATCGAGATAGCGCACCCGCAGCCGCCCCGGCTCGTCCATGCCGTCATAGGCGACCACCGACAGCGCGATCGGGTTGGGCCGCGCCGGGGCGCGCGTCGCGAACACCCCGCGCGGCTGGCTGTCAAAGGGCGGGACGAACATCACCGGCGGGCTCTCCGTCGTCTCCATCCAGTAAAGTAGGATCAGGTGCGAGAACCCCTCCAGGCTCGACAGGCCGGGCCGGTATTCGGGATGCACCTCCGCCACGCATTCCGGCGCCGGGTCGATCGCGCGGCCGTTGCGCGGACAGTCCGCCATGCTGCGGAACGGCGTGCGCAGCACCCCGATCGGCACCAATGCCCGCATCACCGCCCCCCCGGCATGGCGATCTGCCGCCCCACCCAGTCCGGCACAGGCCCGCCGCCGCCCGCCGCGTCCGCAAGCCGGGCGGCGAGGGCGGGCGGGAAGTCGGCGGTGCGCCGGCTCGCCATGTCCACGTGCAGGGCGATCAGCTCCTGCGTCGCCGCCCGGAACCCGCCCGCCACGTGGAACATCTCATGCCCGAAATGCAGCCGCTTGCGGTCGGCGGCAAACAGGCGCGAACCCACGCGCAGCGCGTCGCCCACCGCCACCTCGCGCTCGTACAGCGTGTGCGTCTCGGCCACGAAGATCGTCGCCCGCCCGTCCGCGCGATACGCCTCGCCCACGCCGATCGCGTCGAACAGCACGTCCGTCGCATGGTCGAACACGACCACGTAATAGGCGAGGTTCATGTGCCCGTTGGCGTCGATCCATTCGGGCAGGACACGCGCTTCATGCTCCGTCATGGGCCAAGCGTGGCGGGGCCGGGCGGGGCCGGTCAAGATCGTCCTGGCGTGCCGCGCAAGGCGGGTCGGGGGGAGACACCGGCCGGGCGGACGGGCTAGGTGTGTCCGATGACAGACACGCTGCTGCCGATCGACCCGGGCGCCCGCCGCGCCATCCTCGATGCCTGTGGAGAGCTGGAAGACGAGACGGTGCGGCTGCTCGCCCGTCTCGCCCGCCACCGCAGCGTGCTCGGGCAGGAACAGGGCTGCCTCGACGACGTGCAGGAGGTGCTGTCCGGCCTCGGCCTGCGCCCGTTCCCGGTGCCGGTCGAGGTCGGGCGGCTGCAATCCGTGCCCGGATTCTCGCCGCCGCTGATCCCCTATGACGGGCGCGACAACGTCGCCGCCATCCACCGCCCGCGCGAGCGGCGCGGCCGCTCGCTGCTGCTGCAGGGCCACGTGGACGTGGTGCCGGAGGGGGCGGCCGATCTGTGGACGACCCCGCCCTACGAGCCCGACATACGCGACGGCCGCATGTACGGCCGCGGCACCGCCGACATGAAGGCAGGCCTGGTCGCCGCCATCACCGCCTATCGCGCGCTCCGCCTCGCCGGTCTCCAGCCGGCGGCGGAACTGCAACTCGCCGCGGTGATCGAGGAGGAATGCACCGGCAACGGCGCGCTCGCGGTCATGCACGCCCTGCCGAAGCCCGATGCCTGCCTGATCCCCGAACCGGGGCCGGGCTATCCCGCGCTCTATGTGGCGGAGGTCGGGGTCGTCTGGGCCTGGGTCACCGTCACCGGCCGGCCCACCCATGTGCGCGACATGCAGGCCGGCGTGAACGCGATCGACGCCGCCTTTGTCCTCGTCGAACGCTTCCGCGCCTATGAGAACGCGATGAACCGGGCGGAGCGGCGCCATCCCGCCTTCGCGGCCGAGAACCATCCGATCAACGTCAATGTCGGCACGATCGAGGGCGGGGAGTGGAACAGCTCCGTGCCCACCCGTGCCCGCATCGGCCTGCGCGTCGGCGTCATGCCCGGCCACCCCGCCAGCGAGGTCCGCGCCGAGATCGAGGCTTTGGTGGAGGAGGCCGGCGCCGATCCCCGCCTGCGCGGCGCGCGCGTGGGCGTGGAGTTCGCGGGATTCATGGCCGACGGGGCGATCTTCCCGCCGGATCAGGCGATCAGCCGCGCGGTCGCGCGCCTGCATGCCGACGTGACCGGCGCGGACCTGCGCGAATACACCGCCCTCGGCCTGACCGACGCCCGCTTCTACACGCTGTATCAGGGCACGGAGGCGACGTGCTACGGCCCCGACAGCGACAACATCCACGGCATCGACGAAAGCGTGGGCCTCGCCTCGGTCCACGACGTGACCCGCGTACTCGCGCTCACCGTCGCCGGCTGGTGCGGGCTGGAGAAGCTGTCGACCTGAGGGCGCGCCCTCAGCCGGAGCTGACGCTGTCCGACGAGGGATGATGCGCGGCGGCGCGGCGGAGCAGCCAGATGGCGGCGACCATCACCGTGATCAGCCCGGCCAGCACGCCCAGCTCCATCATCGAATAGCGGAACGTCATCTGCTGCTGCGGCGTCCAGGTGTTGCCGTGCGTCGCCTCCGACGATTGCAGGGTGATCACCAGCACCCGCCTGATGCTGGCGATCACGCCGACGATCAGGAACGGCTCGACCGTCAGCACGCCGGAGCGGAGCGATACCCGGACCGTGTGGAACACCTCGATCAGCATCAGCACGAACAGCAGCCGGTCGATCACCTGCACGATCGCGTCGGCCTGCGTGACGTCGATGATGCTGGTCCACAGCAGGCCCGCCGCGCCCACCAGCGCGACGCCCGCCGCGATCGCCAGCAACAGGCCGAGCGCCACATAGACGGCGTGTTCGACGAGCAGGAACACCCGGTCGGTCGTCTGTGCCGCCGGCGGCTCCTCGCGCTTGTGGGCGGGCGGCGGCGTGTCGAGGTCAGATCGGTCCATGCGATGCCATACAGCGGGATGCGGGTGCGGGTTGCATGCCGGCGTCGCGTTCAGCCGACGGGAGGGGTGGCGAGGGTAACCGCATGCGCGCCGACCGTCACCCGGCGCGGGCGCAGGTCGTCCGTCCACTCGACATGGCTCGGCGCGAGGCTGACCCCCGCTTGCGCGAGCGGGGCCGCC
>NZ_BANB01000458.1 GCF_000964365.1 Acidisphaera rubrifaciens HS-AP3
GGAACACGCCTGGGCGGCCTATGACGCAGCCGGCGCGCGCCTCGCCGCCGCCCCCGGGCCTGATACCAGCATGGCCGCGGTCGCCGACGCGCTGGAGGCGGCGGCGAGGCCCGATGGCGCGACAGCCGATGGCGAGACGGTCGCGTGGCTGCCGATGATCGAGGCGTGGGAGGGGCCGGTGATCTGCGCGGCCGAGGCGCGCGGGATCAGCCTGCGCGACTGGCACGCCAACGCGCTGGAGGGACGCAACCTGACGTTCCCCGGCGGGCTCGGCGACTTCGTCGCCCGCCGCCTCGGGCCCGGCGCGGGGGATATCCGGCTGGGCACGCCCGCGACCGCGATCGCCTGGTCCGGCCATGGCGTGACGGTGACCACGCCGATGGGTCCAATCGAGGGTTGCGCGGCCATCGTCACCGTCTCCACCGCCGTGCTGGCGCGCGAGGCGATCCGCTTCACCCCCGCCCTGCCCGCCCACGTGCTGCAGGCGGCGTCCGACCTGCCGCTCGGCCTCGCGCTCAAGGTCGCGCTGCGGGCGGCGGGGCCGGACCGGCTCGGCCTGCCGCCTTTCACCACGCTCGACCGGCAAATCGCCACGCGCGGAGAGGCGTTCGCGATCTTCAACGTCTGGCCCTATGGCCGCGATCACGCCATCGCATGGGTCGGCGGCGACACCGCGTGGACGCTCGCCCGCGCCGGTGCACGGGCCGCGCAGGATTTTGCGCTTGCTGAAATCAAACACATGCTGGGAAGTAGGGCCGCCGCGTTATTTACGGATGAAGTCATCGTGACCGGCTGGGACCGTGACCCGTTGATAGGCGGGGTCTATTCAAACGCCCGGCCGGGTGCCGCGGATGCGCGGCGCGTGCTGGCGGCGCCGCTCGCCGACGGTCGCCTTGTGTTCGCCGGAGAGGCCTGCCATGTCGGTTTCGCCGGCACCGTCGCAGGCGCGTGGCACAGCGGCGAGCGCGCCGCCCGCCACGTCGCCGCCGCCCTGACGCCGGGGTCGCTTTCGCCGCCCGTCACGCCGCCGCCCTAGGAAATCCGCTTGGATCGTCTGCCCCTGCGTACTGCCGACCTCGATTACGTGTTCCGCGAAGCGGTCCATGCCGGGGCCGTGCCGATGGTCGTCACCGATCCGCGCCGGCCCGACAATCCGGCGATCTTCGTCAACGACGCCTTCGTCGCGCTGACGGGGTACGCCCGCGACGCGGTGATTGGTCACAACCTGCGGCTGTTGCAGGGGCCGGACACGGATCCCGCGACGGTGGCCCGGCTGCGCGACGCGATCGCCGGCGCCTGTCCGGTCAATGTCGACATCCTCAACTACCGCGCGGACGGCACGCCGTTCTGGTGCGCGCTGTTCATCACGCCGGTGCAGGACGCCGCCGGACAGGTGACGCATTTCTTCGCCTCGCAGCTTGACGTGACCGACCAGCGCGCGGGCGACGAGGCGCGGCGCGTGCGCGACGCGCAGATGCAGCGCGACATCGCCGAGACGCTGCCGCATCTCGTGTGGACGGCCGACCCGGACGGCACGGTGACGTGGCGCAACCAGCGCTGGGTCGATTACACCGGCTTCGACCTCGACGAGCTGAAGGCCGGGCGCTGGTTCGACGTGCTCGACCCGAAGATCCGCGACGAGGCCCTCGCCGCCTGGGCCGCGTCCCGCGCGAGCGGGCAGCCGCTCGACCTCATCGTGCGGCTGCGCGGGCGCGACGGCGTCATGCGGCCCTTCCTGTGCCGCGCGGCGCCGCTGCGCGACGCGCGCGGGCTGATTTCCGGCTGGTTCGGCACCCATACCGAGATCACCGCGCTGAGCGACAACGAGGCGCGGTTCCGCCTGATCACCGAGGCACTGCCGCAGCTGGTCTTCTCCGCCCCGCCCGACGGGGCGGTCGATTACTACAACCGCCGCTGGTACGAGTTCACCGGCACACGGCCGGGGGAGTCGGACGGCGACCGCTGGCATGACGCCATCCACCCGGACGACCTGCCGCGCACGATCGATGCCTGGGCCACCGCCGTCAGCACCGGCGGTCTTTACGAAATCGAATACCGGCTGCGCGCGGCGGACGGCACGTGGCGCTGGTTCCTCGGCCGCGGCGTGCCGTTGCGCGATCCGGAGACGCAGCGGGTCCTGCGCTGGCTCGGCACCTGCACCGACATCGACGACGCCGTGCGCGCCCGCCACGAGCTGGCGCGCAGCCGCACCGATCTTGAGATGCTGGTGCGCGAGCGGACCGAGGAATTGCGCGCCACCGCCGACCGGCTGGTGCAGGAGGCGGCCGAGCGCGCCAAGACGGAAGCGGCGCTGCGGCAGGCGCAGAAGATGCAGGCCGTGGGGCAGCTCACCGGCGGCGTCGCGCACGACTTCAACAACCTGCTGACGGTCATCCTCGGCAGCCTCGACATGCTCGACCGGCGCCTGTCGGCGGGCGTCCCGTCGGCCGCCGACATCGCCCGCATGCGCCGCGCGGTCGGGGCGGCGATGCAGGGGGCGACGCGCGCGGCGGCGCTGACGCAGCGGCTGCTCGCCTTCTCGCGCCAGCGCGCGCTCGACCCGCAGACGGTCGCGACCAACACGCTGATCGCCGGCATGCTCGACCTGCTGCGACGCACGCTCGGCGAGGCGGTGGCGATCGAGACCGATCTGGCGCCCGACCTGTGGCTCGCGCATGCCGACCCGAACCAGCTCGAAAGCGCGCTGCTCAATCTCGCGGTCAATGCCCGCGACGCGATGCCGGGCGGCGGCTGCCTGCGGATCGAGACGGCCAATCGCAGCCTCGACGCGGCGGGCGCGGCGGCGCTCGAACTGCCGGCGGCTGGCGACTATCTCGCGATCACGGTGCGCGACACGGGCACGGGCATGGACGCGGCGACGATGCGCCAGGCCTGCGACCCGTTCTTCACCACCAAGGATCCGGGCCAGGGCACCGGCCTCGGCCTGAGCCAGGTGTTCAACTTCGTCCACCAGTTCGAGGGCCAGGTCCGCATCGAGAGCCAGCTCGGCGAGGGTACCGCCGTCACCCTGTTCCTGCCGCGCGCGGCATCGGGCGGCGGCGGGGTGGCCGAGGCCGATCCGGCCGCCTATGCGCCGCCCGCCACGCACATGGCGACGGTGCTGGTGGTGGAGGACGACATCGACGTGCGCGCCTTCGCCACCGACAGCCTGCGCGAGCTTGGCTATCACGTGCTGGAAACGGCGGGCGCGGCGGCGGCGCTCGACATCCTCGATCAGGTGCCGGACATCGCGCTGCTGTTCACCGACATCGTGCTGCCCGGCGGGCAGAACGGCCACGACCTCGCGGTCGAGGCGCGCCGCCGCCGCCCTGGGCTGAAGGTGTTGCTGACGACCGGCTATGGCGGCGAGACGGTGCGCGCCGCCGGGCTGCCGGACACGCAGGTGCTGCCCAAGCCGTTCACCTATGCCGAACTGGCCGCGACCTTGCGCGGCCTCCTCGGCTGATCGCCGGACCGGCGCGCGGGCCCGGCCGCTAGAGCGGTTTCAAGCTGACCTGGATCGCGATTGGGGGTTCCGGCGCGCCCTGCATCTGTGATTCGTAGGTGTCCGGCGTTGACCGGAGGCCGCAATGGCATGGCGGAATGGGCAGGCGTATTCGGACGATCTCCGGCAGCGGGTGCTGTCGGCGGAGGGCACATGCCGTGAGGTTGCGGCCCGCTTTGGGGTGAGCGTCTCGTATGTGGTCAAAGCTCGGCAGCGGCGTGAGCAGGCTGGGGAAACGGGGGCGCGGCCGCAGCGGTGTCATGTGCCGCGCCAGCTTGCCGGACTGCATGATGCGATCGAGGCGCAGGTGCGTGCAAAACCCGATCTGACCCTTAACGAGCTGCGGGTGTGGCTGCATCAGACGCACGGGGCGGCGGCCAGCCTGGGCCTGATGTGGAACACCCTGGCCCGGCTCGGGCTGACGCTCAAAAAAAGACGCTCCACGCTGCCGAGCAGGCCCGCGCCGACATTGCGCGAGCGCGCCAAGAGTGGCGCGGCCTGCAGCAGCACCTGAAGCCGGAGCAGCTGGTCTTCCTGGACGAGACCTGGACCAAGACGAACATGACGCGGCTACGCGGGCGCGCCGCACGAGGCCAGCGCCTGGTGGCGTCCGTGCCGCATGGTCACTGGAAAACGAGCACCTTCCTCGCGGGTCTGCGCAACGATCGGATCGTCGCGCCGCTCGTGCTCGACGGCGCGATCAACGGCCAGACCTTCCGCGCCTATGTCGAGCAGTTCCTGGCGCCAACGCTGGCACCGGGCGACGTCGTGGTCGCCGACAACCTCGGCAGCCACAAGGTCGCAGGCGTGCGTGAGGCCATCGAGGCGCGCGGCGCGAGCCTGCTGTTCCTGCCGCCCTACAGCCCGGACCTCAACCCGATCGAGCAGGTCTTCGCCAAGCTCAAACAGATCGTGCGCAGTGCCGAGCCACGCCAGCGCGAGACGCTTTGGCGCACCATCGGAACCTGCCTCGGCCGGTTCTCGGCCGTCGAGTGCGCCAATTACCTCGCCGCAGCAGGCTACAGACGGTCAGCGTGAAAACGCTCTAGACGGTCGCGACCGGCGTCGCGGGCGAGCCCACCGCGCCCGGCAGGCGCAGCGGCGGCGCGGTCAGCATGAAGCGCGTGCGGTTGTTGGCGCGCAGCCAGTCGGCCAGGTCCGTGAGATACCACAACTCGCCGAGGTAGCAGCCGAGCCGGAACAGGCAGTGCGCGTGCAGCGGCAGCATGGCGCAGAAATCATCCATGCACGGGCGCGGCGGCACCGATTCCACGCCGTAATTGTCGGCGATCAGCGCGACCGCGCCGCAGTCGGTCACCCATTGGTGCAGCCGCACGTCGCGTCCGTCGAGCGCGCAGGTGGTGGCGAACAGCGTCTTGACGTCCGGCTCGCGGTTCATCTCCAGCAGCGCCTGCGCGAAGCCGGTGCGGAACAGCACGAAGTCGCCCGGCTCGATCACGATGCCGTCGGCGTCGATCACGCGCCGGATGTCGTCGTAGTCGATGAGCTTGCCGCTGCGGCCGTAATGGGCGAGCAGGTCGATCATCACGCCGCGCCCCTGCATGCAGGCCGCCGCCATGTTCTCGACCCCCAGACGCTGCGCGCCCTTGTGCGCGCCGAGTGGGGTCATGAAGCCGTCGTCGCGATAGGCGACCGGGCCGACGATGTCGGAATTGGCGCGGAAGCCGTTGTAATAGACGTCCTCCGGGCGGCCGTCGCCATCCACGTCGAACATCTGCCCGACATGCGCAAGGCTGTCCCATTGCGTCGAATACTGCAGCGTCAGCAGCACCTGATCGTCGCAGACGATATCGAGCGCGGTCGGATCGTCGCAGCGCAGCGGATAGTTCATGTTCGGCCGGCCGTTGCGCTGCGTGGGACGCAGCTCGGGCGGCGTGCGGCGCGGGTTCAACAGCGATCCGCCCGGATAGTCGAGCGGCAGCGACAGGCAGAAGGTCCGCCCCTCCCGCACCTCGGCGACGCCGCGCAGCACCGCCTCGCGCGTCAGCAGGTTGGCGCGGCCGAGCTGGTCGTCCTCGCCCCAGTCGCCCCAGGTCGAGCCCTCGGGGCGGCGCGTCCAGCGCTTCATGCCGCCACCTGCTCGGCCGTGTGGACCTCGCCCGCGACGGTGGTGCGCCGCATGTCGCGCACATGGGTCGTCTCCGCATAGCGGCGGGCGCGGTGCATGGTCTGCCGGTTGTCCCACATGACAAGATCGCCGACGCGCCAGACATGGGCATGTACGAACTGCCGCTGCGTCGCGTGCTCGATCAGGTCGCGGATGAAGGCCATGCCCTCCGGCACCGGCCAGCCGACGATGCGGCCGATATGCGACGACAGGAACAGCGACTTGCGCCCCGTCACCGGATGGGTGCGCACCAGACGCTGGCGGACGGGGCGGAACATCTGCCGCTCGTCGTCGGTGAAGTCGGTGAAGCCGAGCGTGCCGCGCGAATAGAGCAGCGAGTGCTCGCAGACGAGATCCTCGACCTCCGCCTTGGTCGCCTCGTCGAGCGCGTCGTAGGCGGCGCGCATGTCGGCGAATTCGGTGTTGCCGCCGGCGGGGGGCACGACGCGGGCGGACAGCAGGGAGTATTTCGCGGGCTTGGCGCGGAAGCTGCTGTCGGAATGCCAGAGCTGGTTGCCGAGGTTGAACATCCGCCGCTTGTCGTCGCGGGCGAGCATGCGGTTCTGCCCGTCGAGATTGGAGATGTCGGCGAGCTTGACCGAGATGCGGCGGCTTTCGTTCTGGCTCTTGAGCTGGTTGCCGGCGGCGATCTCGATCGCGCCGAAGTTTTCGGTGAAGGCGACCTGCTGCTCGTCGTCGATCATCTGGTCGCGGAACACCAGCACCGCATGCCGGTCCATGCCGGCCTCGATGTCCCGCACCTCCTCCGCCGTCAGCGCGCGGCGCAGGTCCGCTCCCGCGACCTCGCCGACGAACAGGGGGTGCAGCGGGGTGATCTCGATGGACATGGACGTTCCCCTTTTTGTCTTCCGGGCCTCTACCAGGCGGTAACGAGCCTAGGGCGCCCCGGCGCGCCCGTCATTACGCGGATACGGCATGGCCGCCCCACGCGGGGGCGCCCGGGCGCCACCGTGCAGGGCCGGCCGCGCGGCATGCGATCACATTCCCGCGTGCAGGGCGGAACGGCCATTCGGGCGGCGAACAGAAACCCGGGCGCGGTGTTGTGCCCCTGGCCGCAGGCATGGCCGGGAGGGTTTGCGGATGGTCCAGCGCGAGGCGGTCGGTTCCACGGATGCGCATCGCCCCAAACCGGACGACCCCGCGACACCCCGCACCGCCGCCCCCGCGATCCCCGCCGGCACGACCGCAAAAGCCCCGCTTTCGCCATATTTGCGCGCCGAAGCGCCATATTCGGGGACTAGTTACCTACAGTCAGAACGGACGGCCCGCGCCCGGCACGCCCACCGGGACCCCGGCGCACCGCCCGACGACCGCAGAAATCCGCCTCCAGGAAAGGGGCCGTCACCTATGCGTATCGCCCAGATTGCACCGCTGTTCGAGGCCGTCCCGCCGAAGCTGTACGGCGGCACCGAGCGGGTCGTTTCGTGGCTGACCGAGGAGCTGGTCTCCATGGGGCACGAGGTCACCCTGTTCGCCTCCGGCGACAGCATGACCGCCGCGAAGCTGGAACCGGTCTGGCCGCAGGCGATCCGTCTCGATCCCGCGATCCGCGACTGGATCGCCGCCTATGCCGTGCTGATGGAATACGTCGCCCAGCGCGCCCATCAGTTCGACGTGCTGCACTTCCACGTCGACTACTTCCCGCTGTCGCTGTTCAGCCGCCTCGGCGTGCCGTTCATGACGACGCTGCATGGCCGTCTCGACCTGCCGGAGTTCAAGGCGGTCTATGAGACGTTCCCGAACGCCCCGTTCGTCTCCATCAGCGACAGCCAGCGCCTGCCGCTGCCGCGGCAGAACTGGGTCGGCACCGTGCTGCACGGCCTGCCGCCGCAGCTGCTGACGCCGCCGGCCGCGCGCACCGGCGAGGACTACCTTGCCTTCCTCGGCCGCGTCTCGCCGGAGAAGGGCGTGGACCGCGCCATCCGCATCGCCGCCCGCGCCGGCATGAAGCTGAAGATCGCCGCCAAGGTGGACAAGGTCGACCAGGAGTATTTCGACGCCGAGATCAAGCCGCTGCTCGCGACCGGGCAGGTGGAGTTCATCGGCGAGATCAACGACGCGCAGAAGCCCGCCTTCCTCGGCAATGCCCGCGCCCTGCTGTTCCCGATCCGCTGGCCGGAGCCGTTCGGCCTGGTGATGATCGAGGCCATGGCCTGCGGCACGCCGGTCATCGCCTTCCGCCACGGCTCGGTGCCGGAGGTGATGGACGACGGCGTGAGCGGCTTCATCGTCGATGACGAGGATCAGGCCGTGGCCGCGCTGGGTCGTCTCGACAGCATCGACCGCGCCGGGGTGCGCGCGCAGTTCGAGCGCCGGTTCACCGCCCGCCGCATGGCGGAGGACTACGTGGCGCTCTACCGCCGCCTGTCGCGCCGCCCCGACCTGTCGCTGGTCGAGGCCGAGGCCGCCGACTGACGGCGCCCCTCCCCCGGGTCGCGCGGCGCCCGCCGCCACGCGATCCGGCCGCCCTCCCCGTCTCCCGCTGATTGCCTGATGAACCGGCGCAGGGCTTCCCTGCGCCGGTTCGCTCTGGCGTCGGCGCGCGCCGCATGGTGGTCTTTCGTCAAAAGCGGCGGGAGGACGTCATGGCCAGCCATCAGCACGCGGACCTGCCGCGTGCCGACTCCACCTATGAATGCCTGCACGAATTCGCCGAGGCGGCGCGCGCGCGCCTGCCGATCGAGGCGTGGGACTATCTCGCCGGCGGCGCGGAAACCGAGACCGCGGTGCTGCGCAACCGCCTCGCGCTCGACAGCCTCGCCTTCCGCCCGCGCGTGCTGCGCGACGTCTCGCATGTCGAGACAAAGTCCGCCGTGCTCGGCCGCCCGTCGCGCCTGCCGGTGCTGCTCGCGCCCGTGGGCTCGCTGGAGGCATTCACGCCGGGGGGCGCCGCCGACGCCGCCCGCGCCGCCGCGCAATTCGGCATCCCCGTCACCGTCTCCTCCGTCACCGCGCCGGGGCTGGAGGCGTCGGCCGAGGCCGCCGGCGACGGGCGCCGCATCTTCCAGCTCTATACGCGCGGCGACGCGGCGTATGTGGACGACCATGTCCGGCGCGCCGTCGACTGCGGCTACGAGGCGTTCTGCCTGACGGTCGATTCCGCCGCCTATAGCCGGCGCGAGCGCGATCTCGCGAAGCGGCATATCCGTCCCTGGCGCCTGACCGCGAGCGGCATGACGTATCAGGCCGCCCTGTCGTGGGACGACGTGCGGCGGTTCAAGGATCGGCACACCATCCCGCTGATGCTCAAGGGCATCGCCACGGCCGAGGACGCGGCGACGGCGTGTGATCTCGGCGTGGAGGTGATCTGGGTCTCCAACCATGGCGGGCGGCAGCTCGATCACGCGCTCGGCACCATGGACATGCTGCCCGAAGTGGTGGCGGCGGCGGCCGGGCGGGCGCGGGTGATCGTGGACGGCGGCTTCCTGCGCGGCACCGACATCCTCAAGGCGATCGCCCTCGGCGCCGATTCGGTCGCGATCGGGCGGCTGTATTGCTACGCCCTGGCGGCGGGCGGCGCGGACGCGCTGGTGCGGCTGCTGGACATCCTGGAGACGGAGATCGCCGTCGATCTGGCGCTGCTCGGCGTCACCTCGGCCGCCGCCCTGTCGCCCGCCTATGTCCGCGCGGCCCCGCCCGCCGCCCTGCCCGGCGTGCTGAGCGGGCTGCCGCTGATCGGCCAGTATCCGCGCGACCGCTGAGGCGCGTCCCCCCAAGCGGCTTCCCCACGCGGAACTCATGCGAAGGAGACAGACACCATGCGCGGCGTGACGTTCAGCGGTGACCGCAGGCTCGACACCGTGACCGTGCCCGACCCGACCCCCGGCCCCGGCGAGGTGGTGCTGGAGATGAAGGCGAGCGGCATGTGCGGCAGCGACCTGAAATTCTACCGCGCCCAGGCCGGCGGCAGCGCGGCGCTCGGCCTGCCGGCGACGGACGGGCCGGTGATTGCCGGGCACGAGCCCTGCGGCATCGTCGCCGCCGTGGGTCCGGGCGTGCCGGCGGCCGAGGCGCGGGTCGGCGCGCGGGTGATGGTCCACCACTACACCGGCTGCGGCGTCTGCGCGCATTGCCGCACCGGGTGGTCGCAGCTGTGCCAGGAGACGCCGATCAAGGTCTATGGCGTCACCGCCCATGGCGGCCACGCGCCGTATCTCAAGGTGCCGGCGCGCACGCTGGTGCCGCTCGACGACGCGCTGTCCTTCGCGGCCGGGGCGGCGATTTCCTGCGGCACCGGCACCGCGTGGGGCGCGCTGGTCCGGCTCGGCCTCACCGGGCAGGACACGATCGCCATCTATGGCCAGGGACCGGTCGGCCTGTCGGCGACGCAACTCGCCGTCGCCATGGGCGCGCGGGTGATCGCGCTCGACATCAGCCCGACGCGGCTGGAACGCGCGCGCGCCTTCGGCGCCGCCGCGGTGATCAACCCGGCGCAGGACGACCCGCTGGAGGCGATCCGCGAGCTGACGCACGGACGCTGGGCCGATTGCGCGCTGGAGACGTCCTCCGCCCCGTCGGCGCGCGTCGCCACGGTGCGCAGCGTCAAGGTGTGGGGCCGTGCCTGCTATGTCGGCGAGGGCGGCGAGGTCACGCTCGATGTCAGCGCGCATCTGATGCGCCGGCAGGTAACGCTGATCGGCTCCTGGACCTTCTCGACGGTCGGGCAGGCCGAATGCGCCCGCTTCATCGCCGAGCGCGGCATCGCGGTGGACGACCTGTTCACGCATCGGTGGACGCTCGATCAGGCCGAGGAGGCCTATCGCCTGTTCGACGCGCAGACCGAGGGCAAGGGCGTATTCCTGATGTAGCCCGCAGGCGCGCGCCCCCCTCAGGCGTGCGCCGTCTCGGTCTCCGGCAGCACCGAGGCATCGAGCGGCAGCACCGCGCCCAGCCACAGGGCATGCAGCATGTGGTCGTCGCGCGGCCGCCCCGTCTCCGGGTGGATGAACACCACGAGGCCGCGCCGGTTGAGCATCAGCCAGGGGACGATCGCGGCGAACACGTCGGGCGCGAAGGCGACCTGATACATGCCGCGCGCGTGCGGTCCGACCGGGCGGTCGTGCCAGCGGCCCATCTGCACCGTGAACCGCGCCTCGATCTCCGCGCGGACGAGGGCGGCGGTCTCGCGTGTCGCGTCGTCGTAGTAGATATGGGCGTGATAGCCGTGGATGGCGGCGGTCATCGTCTGCCTCCTTGCTGTTTGCGCCGCGCCCGGATCAAGGCGTCGGCCCGACCGGCGCCGGCGCGGGCGCCATGGCGGGCGGGATGCGCCGTTCGGCGGGCGGCACCGGATCGACCTCCACCGACGCCGTGAGGCCCTGCACCAGCCGCACGTCGTCCGGCACCGAGTCGAGATGGATGCGCACCGGCACGCGCTGGGCGAGGCGGACCCAGGTGAAGATCGGGTTGACCGAGGCGAGGCCGACGCCGTCCGGCGTCGCGTTGGTCACGCCGATGCCGCGCGCGATGCTCTGCACATGGCCATGCAGGACGGTGCGGTAGCCCATCAGCCACACCTTCGCCGGGTCGCCCGGATGGATGTCGGCGAGCGCGGACTCCTCGAAATACCCGTCCACCCAGAAGCTGTCGGAATCCACCACCGAGACGGCGCGCTGTCCGGTCACCGCATAGTCGCCCCGCCGCGTCAGCAGGTTGGTGACCCAGCCGTTGACGGGCGAACGCAGCTCCGTCCGCTCCATGTTCACGCGGGCCTGCGCGAGCCCGGCCATCGCCGCTTCCAGCGCCGCCTTGGCGGCCAGCGCGCTGGCGGCGAAGTTCTCGCGCTCCTCGACGGAGGTGGACAGGTCCGACAGGCGGGCGCGGCGCTCGGCCTCGGCCTGCTTGTTCTGCATGTCGGTGCGCGCCTGGTCCATCCGCGCGGCGGCCGTCGCCAGCGCCACGGCATAGTCGCGCTGGTCGATGCGCATCAGCAGGTCGCCCTTGTGGACGAACTGGTTGTCGGCGATCGGCAGCAGGGTGATCTGGCCCGACACCTCCGGCGCGATGCGGACGACGTTGACCCGCACCCGCCCGTCGCGCGTCCAGGGCGCGGCCATGTAGACGCCCCACATGCGCCAGCCGAGGAAGCCGGCCACCGCGACGGTGGCGAGCGTGATCGCGACGCCCGTCGCCCGCCCGAGCAGCCGGCCCGCCCGGCCCCGCGTCGGTGTCGGCGTCGCGCGCGGGCCGGCCGCGCTCCGTTCCTCGGTCGTTGCTTGCGACATGAGCCTCAGCCCGCCTCCCA
>NZ_BANB01000457.1 GCF_000964365.1 Acidisphaera rubrifaciens HS-AP3
GGGCGACGCCGCGGGCCGCGGCGCGGAGCCGGCATGAGCGCGCCGCCCGCCGTCCTGATCGAGGGTCTTCGCAAGCGCTTCGGCGCGACCGAGGTGCTGCGCGGCGTGTCGCTGTCGGTCGCGGCCGGCGAGCGCGTGGTCATCCTCGGCCCGTCCGGGTCGGGCAAGTCGACGCTGATCCGCTGCATCAACCGGCTGGAGCGGCACGATTCCGGCCGCATCGTCGTCGAGGGCACGGAGCTGACGGACAGCCCGCGCGCGCTCGCCGCGATCCGGCGCGAGGTCGGCATGGTGTTCCAGTCGTTCAACCTGTTTCCGCATCTGAC
>NZ_BANB01000456.1 GCF_000964365.1 Acidisphaera rubrifaciens HS-AP3
CACCATGGGCAGGCTCGCCGGCACCGCGTTCGGGTAGTGCACGGCGTTGGTGATGCCGGCCATCACGTCGGGCCGCAGCAGCCAGTCGATGAAGGCGAGCGCCGCGTCCTTGTGCGGCGCGTCCGCCGGCACCGCCAGCATGTCGAACCAGAGCTGCGCCCCCTCGCGCGGGGCGACGTAGCGGACACTGACGCCGCGCTTGGCCTCGGCGGCGCGGGCCCGTGCCTGGATCACGTCGCCGGAATAGGAGAGCGCGAGGCAGATGCGCCCCTCGGCCAGCGCGTTGACCTCACCGCTGCTGGCGAAGGTGCGGATATAGGGGCGGATTGCCGCCAGCGTCTTCGCCACCGCCGCGAGGTCCGCCGGATCGGCGCTGTCGGGATCGCGGTGCAGGTAATGCAGCACGCTCGGCACGACGTCGATCGCGCTGTCGAGCATGGAGATGCCGCACGGGGCGATCCGCCGCGCGTTCTCCGGCCGCAGCAGCAGGTCCCAGCTGTCGAGCGGCGCGTCCGGCGCGAGCGCGCGCACCCGGTCGGACAGCATGCCGAGGCCGATCGTGCCCCAGAGATAGATCACGCCGTGCGTGCCCGCCGGATCGGCGCTGCGCACCTGCGCCATCAGCGCGGGATCGAGGCCGGCGGCATGCGGCAGCTTCGCGCGGTCGAGGGTGGCGAGCGCGCCGTCGCGGATCAGCCGGTCGAAGGTCGGCTCGCTGGTCGGCACCACCACGTCATAGCCCGACTGCCCGGCCGCGAGCTTGGCCTCCAGCGTCTCGAGGCTGTCGTAGACGTCGTAGCGCACATGGATGCCGGTCGCCTTTTCGAAGCCGGCGATCGCCCTGGGGTCGATGTAGTCGGTCCAGTTATAGACGTTGACCACCCGCTCCTGCGCCCGCGCGGCCGGCGGCGCGGCGAGAAGGGCGGCGGAGAGGGCGGCGAGGAGGACGAGCGGGCGGCGGGCGCGGCGCGGGGACATGGGCGCGACATTGCCCGCAGCGGCGGCGGCCCGTAAATGCCGGCGATGACTGCCGCCACAATCCGCACGCCCGAGGCCCTGCGCGCCGCCGGGCTGATCGATCCGACGACGGCCGAGGCGCTGGCGGCGGTGGCGGCGCGGTATGCGATCGCGATCAGCCCGGCGATGCGCGCGCTGATCGCGACCGCCGATGACGATATCGGGCGGCAGTTCGTCCCCGACCCGGCCGAGGCCGTGACGGCGGCGCACGAGCGCGCCGATCCGATCGGCGACGACGCGCTGTCGCCGGTCAAGGGCATCGTCCACCGCTACCCCGACCGGGCGCTGCTGAAGCCGCTTCTGACCTGCCCGGTCTATTGCCGGTTCTGTTTCCGCCGCGAGCATGTCGGGCCGGACGGCGGGGTGCTGACCCCGGCGGAGCTGGACGCCGCCTATGCCTGGATCGCGGCGCGGCCGGCGATCCGCGAGGTGATCCTGACGGGCGGGGACCCGCTGATGCTCTCGCCCCGCCGGCTGGCCGCGATCGTCGCGGCGCTGTCGGCGGTGCCGCATGTCGAGACGCTGCGCGTGCACACGCGCGTGCCGCTGGTCGATCCGGCGCGGGTGACGCCGGCGCTGGCCGGGGCGCTGGCGACCGACCGGGCGATGTTCGTGGTCGTGCACGCCAACAGCGCGCGCGAGTTCACGCCGGACGGACGGGCCGCGCTGCGCCGCGTCCTGGCGGAGGGCATCCCGCTGCTCGGCCAGTCGGTGCTGCTGCGCGGCGTCAACGACACGCCGGCGCGGCTGGAGGCGCTGCTGCGCGCCATGCTCGCCGCGCGGGTCAAGCCCTATTACCTGCACCAGCTCGACGCGGCGCCGGGGACGGCGCGGTTTCATGTCCCGATCGAGGAGGGGCGGCGCCTGCTCGCCGACCTGCGGGGGCGGGTCAGCGGCCTCGCCTGGCCGACCTATGTTCTCGACATACCGGGCGGGCACGGCAAGGTGCCGCTTGGCCCCGACTATCTGGAGCCCGGCTTTCAGGAGACGGACGGGCGCGTGCGCGACCCGTGGGGGCGGACGCACACGATCCGGTGACGCCGCCCCGGCTTTTCGGCGTCCCGGCCCCGCGCCATAAGGGCGCGCGCCGACCGAGGAGGACGCCCATGCCCCGCACCCCGCCGCACCCCGCGCGCCC
>NZ_BANB01000455.1 GCF_000964365.1 Acidisphaera rubrifaciens HS-AP3
GCGCGCCCGCGCCGCCGAGCGCGCGCTGGAGGGGCGCACCCTCGACGCGGCCGGCGTGGCGGATGCGCTGCGAGTGGCGGGGGAGGGCACGCAGCCTGCCGACGACGCGATCGCCAGCGCCTGGTACCGGCGATCGGTGCTGCCGGTGCATCTCGGCCGCCTGCTGCTCGGCGGGGCGCGGCGATGAGGACGCCGGTGCAGTTCCGCCACAACGGGACGGAGGCGGCCGTGTTCGCGGACGGCGGCGAAAGTCTGCTGACCGTGCTGCGCGAGCGGGTCGGGGACACCGCGCCGAAATACGGCTGCGGCCAGGGGACGTGCGGCGCCTGCACCGTGCTGATCGACGGCGCCCCGCATCTCGCGTGCCTGACCCTGGCGGAGACGGTGCAGGGCCGCGAGGTGACGACGGCGGGCGGGCTGAAGGACGGGGCGGCGCTGCATCCCTTGCAGACCGCGTTCATGAGCCATTTCGCGGCGCAGTGCGGCTACTGCACGCCCGGCATGCTGATGGCGGCGAAGGCCCTGCTCGACCGGTCGCCGCGGCCGACGCGCGAGGAAGTGGTCGAGGCGATCGCCGGCAATGTCTGCCGCTGCACCGGCTATGAGCCGATCATCAACGCCATCCTGGCCGCGGCGCAGATGCCCGGCCCGCACCGCTACTGACGGGGGCGACGATGCTGGAACTGCGCAAGGACATCTTCGCCGACGAGCGCGACGACACGCTCAAGGAAATCGGCCAGCCGACGCAGCGGCAGGACATGCTCGGCCATGTGACCGCCACGACCCGCTATTACGACGATCACCGTCTCGCGGGCATGCTGCATCTGAAGGTGCTGCGCAGCCCGCATCCGCATGCCCGCCTGCGCGGCATCGACATCTCGCAGGCCGAGCGCGCGCCCGGCGTGCGCCGTGTCATCCGGGCGCAGGACGTGCCGGTGAACCTGAACACGCTGCTGAGCCTCATCAATTTCGGCCGCGACGACGAGCCGACGCTGGCCGTGGGCAAGGTGCGTTACCGCGGCGAGCCGGTGGCGGCGGTGGTCGCCGACAGCGAGCGGGAGGCGTGGGAGGCGCTCGGGCTGATCAGGGTCGATTACGATCCGCTGCCGTCGGTGTTCGACGTGGAGGAAGCCGTCAAGCCGGGCGCTCCCGTCGTCAACGACGTCTATCCCGGCAACACGTTCACCTATCACGAGACCTATGACCACCAGCGCCTACGCTTCGGCGACGTCGCGCGCGGCTTCGCGCAGGCGGATCACGTGGTGGAAAACCGCTACCAGATGGCGCCGATCGAGCACGCGCCGACCGAGACCAACGGGTCGATCGCGGCCCCCGACACGGATGGGCGCTTCGTCGTCTATACCTGCACGCAGGCGCTGTTCTTCTCGCTCGATACCTGTGCGAAGATCCTCGACTTGCCCTCCAACCGGCTGCACTTCATCGGCGGCACGGTGGGCGGCGGTTTCGGCGGCAAGGTCGATACGATCACCGAACCGCTGTCCATCCTGGGCGCGATGCTGACCGGCAAGCCGGTGCGCTACCGCCTGACGCGCGAGGAGGAGATGGTCTTCGCCGCACCGCGCGGGGCGGAGCGCATCTATGTCAAGGACGGCGTGATGCGCGACGGGCGCATCGTCGCGCGCCAGGTGCGCGCCTATTTCGACAGCGGCGCCTATACCCGCCTGTCGAGCTACGCCGTCGTGAAATGCATCGCGCACATCCCCGGCCCGTACACGATCCCCAACGTGCATGCCGATGCCTTCTGCGTGTACACCAACCGCGTGCCGGCGACCGCCATGCGTGGCTTCGGCGTGACCGCCGTCGATTTTGCGCTGGAACGCCAGATGGACCGGCTCGCGCGCGTCGTCGGCCAGGACCCGCTGGAGTTCCGCATCCTCAACGCCTATCGCGACGGCGACATGAAGGCGCACCGGCGCGAGGCCAAGAACTGCGCCCTGATCGAATGCATGCAGGTGGCGGCGGAAAAGGCCGGTTGGCCAGATCGGAAGAGCACACGTCTGAACT
>NZ_BANB01000454.1 GCF_000964365.1 Acidisphaera rubrifaciens HS-AP3
CCCTGTCCGCCGCCGGCGTCGCCGAGATCGCCGGGGCGCTGCGCCGCCTCGACGTGGCGGAGGGCGCGGTGATCGTGCGCCGCGGCCGCGCCGGCGAGAGCATGTATTTCATCGTCGCCGGCGAGGTGGAGGTACGCCTGCACCCCACCCCCGTGCGCATGGCCGAAGGGGCGTTTTTCGGCGAGATGGCGCTGCTCGGCGCCGGGGTGCGCAACGCCACCATCGTCGCCACGCGCCCGACCACCCTTCTCGTGCTGGATGTGGCAGATTTCCGACGGCTCGCCGCCCGCCACGCCGACCTCGCCGCCGCGGTCGAGGCGGAGGCGCACCGGCGCGCCGTCGCCCGCAAGCTGGAGATTGACGCATGACACAGTCGACATGGTCGCCCCGCATGATCGCCCTCGCGCTCATCGGCGCCACGGCCGCCGCTTCGGGCGCGCCCGTCCGCGCGGAGACGACGCCGCAAGTGACCGCGATGGTGGAAAGCCTGTCGGCGCCGATCGCCGGCCTCGCGGCGCTCGACTACCTGCCGGCCGGGCGCGCGCTCGCGCTGCCGGCCGGCGCCACGCTGGTGCTCGACTATCTCGGGGCCTGCGTGCGCGAGACGATCACCGCCGGCGCGGACGGCAGCACGGTGCGCATCGGCCCTGATCAGAGCGCGGTGACGCATGGGCGCGTGGTGCGCCGGCGCATGGATTGCGACGGCGACGAGCTACAGATCTCCGCCGCGCAGGCCGATGTCGGCGGGGTCGCGGTCTCGCGCGGGATCGGCCCGGCGCTGCCGTCGCTGACGGTGCACGGCACGATGCCGGTCATCGCGGCGCCGCTGGACGCGCCCGTGCATATCGTCCGCCTTGACGCCGACGCACCCGAACAGGAGGTGCGTCCGTCCGCCGGCGGGGGCGGCGGCACTGGCCGCACACTGATAGATCTGGCGCGGGCCGGCACCGCGCTCGCCCCCGGCGGCACCTATCGCATCACGCAGGGCCAGCGCGCCGTGGTGATCCGGATCGACCCGGCCGCGCGCCCCGGCCCATTGCCGGTGATGCTGCGCCTCGTGCCGCTCTAGACGGCGCAGCGCGGCGAAGGGGACGTCCGTGCGCCGGCCGGACCGCGTCCGCAAGGTGCTGGCGACCGTCGCGGTGGTGGCCTTCGCGGCCGGCGCGATGCTGGTGCCGGGACCGCGGGGCGGCCTCGCCGGGCTGTCGCTCGATACGCTGTTCTGGCTGCGCGACCATGCCTTCGGGCAACGTCATCCGGACGGGGACAGCCGCGTCGCCGTCGTCCTGATCGACGAGGACACCTATGCGACGCCGCCGTTCCGCGGCCTGTCGCGCGAGCTGTGGACGCCGTATTTCGCGACCGTCATCGACGCCGTCCATGCGGCGGCGCCGCGCGTCGTCGGCTTCGACATCATCCTGCCGACATCGCTCGAACGCCTGCTGCCCGCCTTCGCCGGATA
>NZ_BANB01000453.1 GCF_000964365.1 Acidisphaera rubrifaciens HS-AP3
GCCGGCTGATGGCCGGGTCCGACCTCGACATGATGCTGATCTACGACTTCCCCGAGGGCGTGACCGAGAGCGTCGGCGCGCGGCGGGTGCCGACGCAGCAATGGTTCGTGCGGGCGGCGCATGCGCTGGTGGGCGCGCTGACGGCGCCGGGGGCGGACGGGCGTCTGTACGAGGTGGACATGCGGCTGCGCCCGTCGGGCAACAAGGGGCCGGTCGCGGTCTCGCTCGCCGGCTTCGTCCGCTATCACGCCGAGAGTGCCTGGACCTGGGAGCGGATGGCGCTGACGCGCGCGCGCGTCGCCTGGGCGCCGCCCGGCCTCGGCCCGCGCATCGAGGCGGCGATCGCGGCGGCGCTGCGCCATCGGGCCGACCCGGCCACGATCCGCGCCGATGCGCGGACCATGCGCGCGCGCATCGCCCGCGAGCATCCGGGCCGCAGCCGGTGGGACATGAAATACCGCCCGGGCGGCATGATCGACATCGAGTTCATGGAGCAGGTCGGCGTGCTGTGCGGCGCGCCGCCGCCCGCGCCCTGGCTGGTCCGGGCATGGGAGCGGTATTTCACGGTGCAGAGCCTGCTGCGCATCCTGCTCGGCCCCGCGACGCCGGCCGAGGACCTGCCGGAGGCATCGGCGGCGGCGCTGCTGCGGGCGGTGCGGGCGGGATGGGAGGGTGACGACTCCGCGCCGGTTGACGTAGCTGGCCTGCTCACCAGCCTTGACGCGACCGCGGTGCGGGTCCGCGCCGCCTTCAGCGAGCAGATCGGGGAGATTGCATGATGGCCATCGACGAGGGCAGCGAGGCGCCGGCGTTTTCCATGCCGGCGAGCGGCGGGCGCACCGTCAGCAGCGAGACGCTCAAGGGCAAGCCGTACGTGCTGTATTTTTATCCGAAGGCCGACACGCCCGGCTGCACCAAGGAGGCCTGCGCGTTCCAGGAAGCGCTCCCGCAGCTGGGCCACCTCGGCATCGACGTGATCGGCGTGTCGAAGGACAAGATGAAGCCGATCGAGAAGTTCGCGGAGAAATACAATCTTACCTTTCCGCTGGCCTCCGACGAGACGACGCATGTCGCCGAGGATTACGGCGTGTGGGTCGAGAAGAGCATGTACGGCAAGACGTATATGGGCATGGAGCGCAGCACGTTCCTGATCGACCGGGCGGGCAAGGTCGCGCGCGTCTGGCGCAAGGTGAAGGTCGAGGGGCATGCGAAGCAGGTGCTGGAGGCGGTGAAGGCGCTCGGCTGAGCGCGGGGCCACGGCGCATGCGGCGTCCGCTCGCGCTGATGCTCGGCTACGGCTTCGCGGCGGGGCTGCCGCTGCCGCTGTCGGGCTTCACCTTTCGCCAGTGGCTCACGCATGACGGCGTGTCGCTGATCGTCATCGGGCTGACGGCCAATATCGGGCTTTCGTACACGCTGAAGTTCCTGTGGTCGCCGGTACTCGATCAGATGGCGCCGCCGTTCGGGCTGGCGCGGTTCGGGCGGCGGCGCGGCTGGCTGCTGGCGATCCAGCCGGCGCTGTCGGCGGCCTGCCTGCTGCTGGCCTGCACCGATCCGGCGCGCGGGGCGGGCGCGTCGCTGGCGGCGGCGGCGCTGGTCGCCTTCCTCTCCGCCAGCCAGGACATCGTCGTCGATGCGTGGCGCATCGAGACGTTCGAGGAACGCGCGCAGGGGGCGGCGCTCGCGGCCTATGTCTGGGGCTATCGCGCGGCGCTGTATCTGTCGGGCGCGGGAGCGATCGCGCTCGCCTCGCATGTCGGGTGGCATCTGTCGCTGATCGCCGTCGCGCTGGTGACGCTGAGCGGGACGGCGGTGACCCTGCTGGCGGCCGAGCCGTCGGTGCGGCGCGCGGTGCAGGCGGTGACGGGCGTCGCGGCACGCATGCGCGTCGCGGTGGTGGAGCCGTTCCGCGACTTCCTGACCCGGCCCGGCGCGTGGACCATCCTCGGCTTTGTCGCGCTGTTCAAGCTCGGCGAGGCGATGGCGGGCGTGATGACGGCGCCGTTCTACCATCATCTCGGCTTCGAGCAGGCGCAGGTGGCGGCGGCGGTCGGCCCGTTCGGGCTGACCGCCAGCATCGCGGGCTATGCGCTCGGCGGCGTGCTGGTCGCGCGCCTCGGTGTCGGGCGGGCGCTGCTGGCGACCGGGCTGGTGCAGACGGCGGCGATGGGGATGTATGTCTGGCTCGCCTATTCGGCCGGCAAGCCGTTCATGCTGTATGCGACGGTGATGGTGGAGAACTTCGCCGAGGGCACGGCCGATGCCGCGTTCCTGACCTATCTGTCCGGCCTCTGTTCGGTCGCCTACACGGCCACGCAATACGCGCTGCTGTCGTCGATCGCGGCGATCGGGCTGCGCACCATCGGCGGCCTGTCGGGCTTCCTCGTCCGCGCGATCGGGTGGGAGGCGTTCTATACCGTCGCCCTGTTCGCGGCGCTGCCGGCGATGGGTCTGATGCTGCGTCTGCTGCACCGCTTTCCGCCGCGTCCGGCGCCGTTGCCGGCCTGAGCCAGGAGATACCGATGACCCGCTTTCCGACCCCCGCGCCCGAGCAGATGACGGAGGCGCAGCGGCGTCTCGCGGAGACGATCCTGTCCGGGCCGCGCGGGTCGCTCGACGGGCCGTTCCGGGCATGGCTGCACGCGCCGGAGCTGGGCGACCGGCTGCAGCG
>NZ_BANB01000452.1 GCF_000964365.1 Acidisphaera rubrifaciens HS-AP3
GCGTCGTCGTCCACCAGCAGCACGCGCGCCGGGCGGCGCTGCGCGCCCAGCCCCTCCGCCGGGTCGAGCGTCGCCGCCGCCACGGGCGCCTGCACGGTCGCGGGCAGGCGCACGGTGATCTGCGTCCCGGCGCCCGGACGGCTGTCGAGGCTGACATTGCCGCCGGACTGATACGCAAGGCCGTGCACCTGGCTCAGGCCAAGGCCGGAGCCGCGACCCGGTCCCTTGGTGGTGAAAAACGGCTCGAAGGCGCGCGCGAGCACGTCGGGCGTCATCCCGACGCCGGTGTCGCGCACCGTCAGCGCCACGCCGCGCGACGGCAGGATGCCGCTGTCGGGCCGCGAGGGCAGGGTGCAGGCGGCGGTCGCGAGCGTGAGCACGCCGCCCGTCGGCATCGCGTCGCGCGCGTTGATCGCGAGGTTGAGGATGGCAAGCTCGATCTGCGTCGGGTCCACCTGCGCCGCCGGCAGACGCTCGGCGAGGTTCAGCTCGATACGCACCCGGCTGCCGACGGCGCTGACCAGCAGCGGATGCATGGTGGTGACGATGTCGTTGAGATCGACGGCGCGCGGCTGCAGCGGCTGGCGCCGGGCGAAGGCCATCAGCTGCCCGGTCAGCGTGGCGCCCCGCTCCGCCGCCGCCCGCATGGTCGCGAGCCGCTGCAGCGTCGCCGCGTCGTTGCGGTGCGTCAGCGTCATCAGGTCGATGTTGCCGATCACCACCGCCAGCAGGTTGTTGAAATCATGCGCGACGCCGCGAGTGAGCTGGCCGATCGCCTCGGCCCGCTGCGCCTCGCGCAGCGCCGCCTCCGCCTGCTCGCGCTCCGCCATCTGCTGCCGGAGCTTGACGTTGGCGGCGTCGGCCGCGTCCTTGGCATGCAGCATGTCGTCGAACACGCGGCCGATCTCGCGCGAACGGCGCACCAGCATCGCGATCAGCACGGCGATCGTGACCGAGGCGGCGAACGCCACGAGGGTGAAGACGATGGCGGTGCGCCACCACGACGCGAGCACGGCCGACTTGCTGACCGAGACACCCACGACGAGCGGATACCCGATCAGGGTCCGCAGCGCCGCCAGCCGGGGCTGCCCGTCCGCGTCGGTGATCTCCATCTCCGTCGTCACGCCGGGTTGGCGGCCGGCGGCTTCCAGGGCGGCGGGCGTCGCGGTGCCGGTGCCTGCCGCCGGGTGCGCCGGCATGTCGGGTGCGCGCAGCAGCAGCGTCCCGTCGGTGCGTCGCAGGGCGACGGAGCCGTGTTCGGCGAGGCGGACGGAGCGATAGAAACCCTCGAAATAGTCGAGGTCGAGGCCGGCGATCGCGAGGCCGACCAGATTGCCGTCATGGGCCAGCAGCGGGCGGACCAGATAGGCGACCGCCCGCCCGTCCGCCGCACGGGTCGGCGCGCTGATGCGCGGCTCCGGCGCGGGGTGCGTGCCGTACGCGCCGAGCAGGGCCAGCGCGGCCGGGGGCGGGTGACCGAGATTGGCCGAGCCGTCGCCGTCGCGCAGCGTGCCGTCGCGATTGGTCAGGTACAACCCCGCGACCTGCGGCATGGCGCTGGCGCGGCCGTCCAGCAGGGCATCGATTTCCGAAGCCGGACGGTGCGCGTCCAGCGCCTCCTGCGCGCGCAGAAGCGCCGCATCGACGGTCTCGATGGTGCGGGCGGTCTGCTCGGCGAACACCGTGTCGAGCTGCGCGACCTGCCGCTCCGCCCCGCGCAGCAGCGAGGCGCGCGCCGACAGGAGCTGATGCGCCGTCGCGCCGAAGATCGCCACGATCAGCAGCACGCCGAAGCCGATCAGCGGACGCACCATGCTGGGCGGCGGCGTCACCTGCGCGGTCCTCGGCGGGGCGGGCGCCCGC
>NZ_BANB01000451.1 GCF_000964365.1 Acidisphaera rubrifaciens HS-AP3
GATGGCCGCCCCGTGCCGCCGCGATCTCGGCCAGCACCGCCGCCCCGGCGGCGGGCTGGCGCGCGAGCGCGCGCAGCACGTCGAGCGCGATGACGTTGCCCGACCCCTCCCAGATCGCGTTCAGCGGCGCCTCGCGATACAGGCGCGGCAACGCCTGCTCCTCGATGTATCCCGCGCCGCCCAGGCATTCGAGGCATTCGGCGACGAAGCCCGGGCAGCGACGCGTCAGCCAGAACTTGCCGAGCGCGACGCCGAGCCGCGCCAGCGCCGACTCCGCGCCGTCGGCGGCGTCAAAGGCACGGGCGAGGCGCATGACCAGCACCGCCGCCGCCTCGTACTCCACGGCCAGATCGGCGAGCACGGCCGCCATCGCGGGCTGGTCGATCAGCCGCCGCTGGAAGGCGCGCCGGTGCGCCGCGTGATGCGCCGCCCGCGCCAGCGCCGCGCGCATGATGCCGAGCGTGCCCGCCAGCGTGTCGAGCCGGGTGTGGTGGACCATCTCGATGATCGTCGCGACGCCGCGCCCCGGCGCGCCGACCGGCAGCGCCCAGGCGCCGTGGTATTCGATCTCCGCCGACGCGTTCGAGCGGTTGCCGAGCTTGTCCTTGAGCCGCTGCAGGTGAATCGCGTTGCGCGTCCCGTCCGGCAGGATGCGCGGGACGAGGTAGCAGGACAGCCCGGCCTCGCCCTGCGCCAAGGTCAGGAACCCGTCGCTCATCGGAGCGGAGCAGAACCATTTGTGCCCCACCAGCCGCACGGCGCCGTCCGCCCCGTCGGGCTCGGCCCGCGTCGTGTTGGCGCGCACGTCCGAGCCGCCCTGTTTCTCCGTCATCGCCATGCCGACCGTGGCACCCTGCTTGTCGGCGACCGGCCGCAGCAGCGCGTCATAGACGCCACCGACGATCCGGCCGATCCACAGGTCGCGCACCGCCGGCGCCGCATGCCGCAGCGCGGGGACGGACGCATAGGTCATGCTCATCGGGCACATCACCCCGGCCTCGGCCTGGGTGAAGATCGCGAGCATGGCCGCGTGCAGCACGTGGCCGCCGGTCCGGCCCGCGCGCCACGCGACGTCGTGGATGCCGTGCCGCATCGCCGTCGCCATCAGCGCGTCATAGGCGGGATGGAACCGCACCTCGTCCAGGCGCTGCCCATAGCGGTCGAAGGCCGCAAGCTCGGGCGGATGCCGGTTCGCCGCCTCGCCCAGCGCGAGCAGATCGATGCCGCCGGCCTCGCGTCCCAGATCGTGCAGCGGCGCGCCGACCCATGCGCCCCCCTCGCGCAGCGCCGCCTCCGCAAGCGCGGCATCGGTCGCGAACAGGTCGACGCCGCCATAGTCCGGCGGCTGGTTGGTCACCGCGTGCGTCGCCAGTTCGGCGACGGGCGGCGCCCCCGTCATCAGCGCGTCGCCGCCTGTCCGATCGCCGCCGGCCCGGCGCCGCCCGTGCTCAGCGGCGCCCCGGGCGTGAGCGTGCGGCCGTCGAAGCGGAAGACGGAGATCGTATGCTCCACCATGTTCTGCACGAACACGAGCCGTCCGCCGGGCGAGAAGGCAACGCCCTGCGACCAGCGGCCGATCGGTGCCTCGGCCAGCAGTTCGAGCCCGAATTGCGGCGTGATCGTCCACAGGACGAGCCGCCCGGCGGCATGCCAGCCGGGCGCGTCCTTCGGCCGGTTCGTGCCGTTGATCAGCGCCGTGGCCAGGATGCGGCCGTCATGGGAGAAGGCGATGCCCTCCGGCGTCTGACCGACGCTGTGTGTCGCGACCACGCGGGGCGGATCGGCCTTCATGTCGATGAAGCTGACGGTGTCGGCGTCGCCGTCGCCGCGTCCCATGTTCGCGACGGCGGCAACACGGCCATCGGCGGTCACGTCCATGGTATAGGGCGCCACACCCGCGGTCAGCGGGCGCGGATCGACCGTCACCTGCAGCCCGTCGATGTGCAGCACGGAGATCTGGTTGTCGAAGAAACGACTGACCAGTGCGAAGCGTCCGTCCGCCGAAAACACCAGCCCGCCCGGTCCGGCGTGCGGTGCGAGCATGACCGGCCCCACGTCGGTGAGACGGCGGTCATGGACGCTGAAGACGGAGACGGTGCCGGCGACCCGGTTGCAGATCAGCGCCAGCGTGCCGTCCGGCGACACCCGCACCGTGGTCGCCCCGGCGCCGGCATGCACCTGCTGGACGATGCGCGGCGGTTTCGCCGTGAGATCGATGACGGAGACCAGGTCGTCGGCCGCGAGACCGGACGGCGCCGAGGGATCGGCGCGATTCGCCGCGGTGACGATCGCCCAGCTTTCGTCGGGCGCCACCCATACGGCGGTCGGCGGCCCGACCACGCTGGTGGGCACCTCGATCGTCGCGGCGATGCGCGGGGCGGCGTCCGTCAGATCAATGACGGAGAGCGTGTCGGGCACCGGCGACGGCGCGGCCGACAGCGACATCGACGGCCCGAGAACCGTATGCCCGTCATTCGCCGACAGGACGATCGCCGCGCGCGCCGCGGCCGGCGCGGCGAGCAGCAGCGCGGCGGCAAGCCAGCGCTCGGCCCGCCGCGCATGTCGATAAGCCCGTCTTTCGTGCATCGAAACACCCCACATCCGGTGACCATAGGTCGGTACCGGCATCGGGGGAAAGCCGTCGCCGCCGCAGGATAGGCCCCCGCGGCGGCAGCGCGGTCAGATCGCTTCCTTGAGTTCCTTGGCCGGACGGAAGGCGACCTTTTTGCTGGCCTTGATCTTGATCGGCTCGCCGGTCGCCGGATTGCGTCCCATGCGGGCCGGACGCGAGCGGACCTGCAGGATGCCGAGCCCCGCGAGACGCACGCGCTCGCCCTTCTTCAGATGCTTGACGACCACCGCGACGAAGTCGTTCAGCATCGCATCGGCGTCCTTCTTCGTCATGCCGTGATCCTCGGCAAGCGTGGCGCCGACGTGCTTCAGCGTGACGGTCGCGGGCGTCGCGGCCTTGCTTCCTGATTTCGCCGCCGCTTTGGCCGGCGCCTTCTTTGCCGGCGCAGCTTTCTTCGCCAGGGCCATCGTAGCCTCTCCTCGTGTGATGCGATTCGCCTCTGCGCGGAAGGGAATCACGCAAACCGCGGCCAAACAAGGGCAAAGCCGCCGGGAACCCCGTCAAATCCGGGCTTTTCGCGCCTGCGTCACGCTAAGTGCCGCTTCCGAAAGGAAAATCATGCCGCCGCCGCCGCGTCGCCGCCCGATCCGCCGCGCCGGTCCGTCTAGCCGGGGCGCCGAGTCGGCGCCACCGCGTCACGCAAGCGGCGCGCAGGCCGCTTGCAGCCACGCACGATCGGCGCCGTCGAGCAGCGGCCCGATCTCGTCGAGCACACGCTGATGATAGGCATCAAGCCACGCGACGTCCGCGGCCGGCAGCAGCGCGCGATCGAGCAGACGGCGGTCGAACGGCGCCAGCGTCAGCGTCTCGAAGCGCAGGAACGGCCGTGTGCCGAAGCCCGGCATCTCCTGCACCAGCAGCAGGTTCTCCAGCCGTATGCCGTACTGGCCGGAGATATACAGGCCGGGCTCGTCCGACAGCACCATGCCGGGCGCCAGCGGCACCGGGCGCGCAAGGCGCGAGAGACTGACAGGCCCCTCGTGGACGGACAGGTAGCTGCCCACGCCATGCCCCGTGCCGTGGTCGTAGTCGAGCCCCGCCTCCCACAGCGCGCGCCGGGCGAAGGCGTCGAGATGCGGACCGGCGACGCCCTGCGGAAACACCGCCGTCGCGATGGCGATATGCCCGCGCAGCACCCGCGTCACCTGCTCGCGTACGGCGTCCGGCGCCGCGTCCGGGCCGGTCCAGACGGTGCGCGTCACGTCCGTCGTGCCGTCCTGGTACTGGCCGCCGGAGTCGATCAGGTACACCTCGTTACGGTTGAGCGGCCGGTCGGTGGCTTGCGTCACGCGATAATGGATGATCGCCCCGTGTTCGCCGGCACCGGAAATCGCGGCGAAGCTTTCACCGCGAAACAGGTCCTGCTCCGCGCGCAGCGACAGCAGACGCGCCGCGGCGCTCATCTCGGTCAGGCCGCCGCCGGGGGCGGTGCGGTCGAGCCAGGCTAGGAACCGGCACAGCGCCACCCCGTCACGGCGATGCGCCGCCCGCATGCCCGCCTG
>NZ_BANB01000450.1 GCF_000964365.1 Acidisphaera rubrifaciens HS-AP3
GAGTTCAGACGTGTGCTCTTCCGATCTGGGGCGTAGGGCACGCAGACGAGACGACAGGCGGTGTGCCATGACGTGCGACACCCGGCTTCTCTCCCCGGCGGACATCGCGGCCGCGCGGCCGTATGCGCCGCTGCCGGACGGCGCCGACCCGCTGGCGGTGGCGCGCGCGCGCATGCAGGCGACGGGGCAGTGGCACGACCGGCAGTCGATGGGCCGGCGCTGGTCGATCGGCTGCGTCGCGCTGGAGATCACGCAGCGCTGCAACCTGGATTGCACGCTCTGCTATTTGTCGGATCATGCCGAGGCGGTGCACGACATCCCGCTGGAGGCGGTGTACGCGCGCATCGACATGATCCGCGCGCAGTACGGGCCGGACACCGACGTGCAGATCACCGGCGGCGACCCGACCCTGCGCCGGCGCGACGAGCTGGTGGCGATCGTGCGGCGGGTGCGCGCGCGCGGGATGCGGCCGAGCCTGTTCACCAACGGCATCAGGGCGACGCGCGCGCTGCTGGCGGAGCTGGCGGTAGCTGGGCTGGTGGACGTCGCGTTCCACGTGGACATGACGCAGGGGCGCGCGGGCTACGACAGCGAGGTGGCGCTGAACGCGTTGCGGGCCGAGTATATCGCGCGGGCGCGCGGGCTCGGTCTGTCGGTATTCTTCAACACCACCGTGTTCGACGGCAATTTCGACCAGATCCCGGACGTGGTCGCGTTCTTCGTCGTGCATGCCGACGTGGTGCGGGTGGCGAGTTTCCAGTTGCAGGCGGCGACCGGGCGCGGCGCGCTGGGCGCGCGGACGCAGCCGATACGCATCGACACGGTGGCCGGGCGGATACGCGCGGGCGCGCGGGCGGAGATCGCGTTCGACACGCCCATCGCGGGACACGCCGACTGCAACCGTTATGCGATGACGCTGGTGGCCGACGGGCGGGTGCACGATCTGTTCGGCGATCCGTCCGCGCTGGCGACGATCCTGGGGGCGACGGCGGGCGTGCAGTTCGACCGGCAGCATCGCGGGCGGGCGCTGCTGTCGCTGTCGCGCGGGCTGCTGCGCCGTCCGGGTGCTACGGCGCGGCTGGTGCCGTGGGCGGCGCGGCGGCTGTGGGCGATGCGACGCGACCTGTTCGCCGCGCGCGGGCGGGCGCACAAGCTGTCGTTCTTCATCCACGACTTCATGGATGCGGGGCATCTGTCGTGCGAGCGCATCGACGCCTGCGTGTTCATGGTCGCGACGGCGGACGGCCCGATGTCGATGTGCCTGCACAATGCCCGCCGCGACAGCTACATCCTGCGCTCCGTCAGGACGGAGACGGGATGGTGGAACCCGCTGACGGGACAGAGCGAGGCCGCTCCCGCGCCGGTGCGCGCGCCGGCGCTGACGCGCAAGACCGCGCGCGGGCGGCGGCGGATCGAGATCGACCGTCGCCATGCGGCGCGCGTGCGGGCCGGGCGGACGTGACCGTCCTGCCGCGCCGGTGGCTGTTGCGCACGGGGCTGGCACTCGCGATGCCTGCGATCCTGCGCGCGCGGCAGGCGGGGGCGGCGGGGACGGCGATGCCCTATCCGGCGTGGCTCGATGCATGGGCGGGCGTGCTGCAACGCCGTGTCGATGCGCGCGTGCGCGTCGATTTCGCCGGCATCGCCGCCGATCCCGGCCCGCTGGAGGCGGTGGTCGCGTCGGTCGCGGCGCAGGGGCCGCAGAACGATCCGCGCGCGTTCCCGACGCGGGCGGACGTCATCGCCTATCACCTCAACGCCTACAACGCGACGGCGATGCTGGGCATCGTCAGGCGGGGCATTCCGGACTATCTCGGCCTCATCGCGCGGTTCGCGTTCTTTGCCAACACCACGGTGCGGATCGGCGGGACGGATACGACGCTGAAGGAATACGAGAACGACGTGATCCGCCCGCTGGGCGAGGAGCGGGTGCATTTCTGCCTGAATTGCATGGTGCGCGGCTGCCCGCGCCTGCCGCGGGTGCCGTTCCGCGCGGGCGTGCTGGAGGCGCAGCTGTCGGCGGCGGCGCGCGAGTTCTGTTCGAGCCCGTATCAGGTGCGGCCGGCGCCGGATCGGGGGCGCGTCTATGTCTCGCAGATCTTCGAGTTCTATACGTCCGACTTCACGCCGGCCAAGGCGCCGAGCCTGCTCGCGTATGTCAACCGCTGGCGGGCCTCGACGCTGCCCGACGACTGGCGCGTGGGGTTCTTCGACTATGACTGGACCGTCAACCGCCAGCCCGCGCGATGAGCGGATGGCGTCACGCCGGCGAACCGTGGCTGTATCGGCATCTTCCTGGCGCGGCCGTGGCCGCCATATACGTCGGCGGCGGATGTCGCCATGCTGATCTCCGTGCTGGCCGGCACGAAAGGCGATCGCGCGCCTGCCGTCACCGCCCGACCGACCGAGGAACCGTCCCGATGACACGACCCGACGCCCTGCCCGCCGCGCCGCCGCCGCTGGCGCCCGGCAAGTTCCGCGATCCGTACGTCACCGCGCGCGGCGAGACGCGGGCGACCGTCGCGCCTGCGACGCTGCGCACGCTGTGGATCAACACCGGCACGCTGTGCAACATCACCTGCGCCAACTGCTACATCGAAAGCAGCCCGCGCAACGACGCGCTGGTGTATCCGACGGTCGCCGACATCCTGCCGTATCTGGACGAGGCGGCGGCACTGGGCACCGGGGAGATCGGTTTCACCGGCGGCGAACCGTTCATGAACCGGCATCTGCCGGCGATGCTCGACGCCGTGCTGGAGCGCGGCTTCCGCGCGCTGGTGCTGACCAACGCGATGAAGCCGATGCGCAACCACGAAGACGCTTTGCGGGCGGTGGGCGCGCGGGCCGGCGGGCGGCTGACGTTGCGCGTCAGTCTCGATCATTACGCCGCCGAGCGGCACGACGTCGAACGCGGCGCGGGCAGTTTCGCGCAGGCGCTGGACGGGCTGGCGTGGCTGTCGCGCAACGGATTCATCGTGCATGTCGCCGGGCGGAGCGCCTTCGGCGAGGGCGAGGGCGCGATGCGGGCGGGCTATGCGGCGCTGTTCGCGGCGCACGGCATCCCGATCGACGCGGACGACCCGGTGGCGCTGATGCTGTTCCCCGAGATGGACGCGCGCGTCGACGTGCCGGAGATCACGACGGCGTGCTGGGGCATCCTCGGCAAGCGGCCGGATGCGGTGATGTGCGCGACCTCGCGCATGGTGGTCAAGCGACGGGGCGCGGACGCGCCGACGGTCGTTGCCTGCACGCTGCTGCCGTATGACCCGCAATTCGACCTCGGCCCCACGCTCGCGGGCGCGTTGCGGCCGGTCGCGCTGAACCATCCGCATTGCGCGAAGTTCTGCGTCCTCGGCGGCGCCGCCTGCGCGGCGTGAGATGGGGCGCCGCGCGCGGCTGATACGCGGGGCGGTGGCGGCGGGCGGGCTTCTGCTCGTCGTCTACGTGCTGCTGATCCTGCCGGCGCCGCGCGTCGCCGCGCCCGCCTGGGTCTGGCGGTTCTTCGTCGCCTGGGCGGTGGGCGTGCCGTACTGGCATTTCATCGAATACCGGCTGCTGCGCGACCCCGCCGCCGGCGCGCCGGAACAGGCCGAGTTCCGCGCGTTGCAGCAACATTCGCGCGCGGTCTGGCTCGGCGTGCTGGCGGTGCTGGCGGTGGTGCTGCTGCGCGGATAGCGCGGCGGGGCCTCACGCCTCGATCGGCAGGCCCACGTAGTTCTCGGCCAGCGCCGTCTGCGCCGCGACGGAATGGCGGATATAGGCGAGTTCGGCGACCTGCATCCGCCGGTCGAACGGGCGCATGTCCGGGAAGCGGTGCATCAGGCTGGTGAACCACCACGAAAACCGCTCCGCCTTCCACACGCGGGCGAGGGCGCGGGCGGAATAGGTGTCGATGCCCTCGCTGCGTCCGTGGCGGCAGAAGGCCTCGATCGCCGGGCCGAGGATGGCGACGTCGGAGACGGCGAGGTTCATGCCCTTGGCCCCGGTCGGCGGCACGATGTGCGCCGCGTCGCCGGCGAGGAACAGGCGGTGGTGGCGCATCGGCTCCACCACGGAGCTGCGCAGCGGCGCGATGCTTTTCTCGAAGGACGGGCCGCGCGTCAGCGAGGCGGCGGCCTCCGGCCCGAGGCGCACGGCGAGTTCGTCCCAGAAGCGCTCGTCGGGCCAGTCCTCGATCCGCTCGTCGAGGCTGCATTGCAGGTAATAGCGGCTGCGCGTGTGCGAGCGCATGCTGGCGAGCGCGAAGCCGTGCGCGTGGTTGGCATAGATCAGCTCCTCCGCGACCGGTGGCACGTCGGCGAGGATGCCGAGCCAGCCGAAGGGATAGACGCGCTCGAACATCTCCTGCGCGCCGGCCGGGATGGCGGCGCGGCAGACGCCGTGCTGTCCGTCGCAGCCCACGACGAGGTCGCAGTCGAGACGCCGCGCCTCGCCGCCGTGGCGGTAGGTGACGTGCGGGCGGTCGCTGTCGATGCCGTGCAGGGCCACGTCCTCCGCCTCGAACGTGACGGGCACGCCGCGCGCCTCGGCGGCGTCGAACAGGTCGCGCATGACTTCCTGCTGGCCGTACACCATGACGGTGTCGCCGCCGGTCAGCGTCTGCATGTCGATGCGGAACACCGCGCCGTCATAGCCGAGGTTGACGCCGCCATGGACGATGCCCTCGGCGTTCATGCGGGCGTCGATGCCGAGGCGGGCGAGCAGGGCGGCGGTGCCGCGTTCGAGCACGCCCGCGCGCACCCGCCCCTCCACGTAGGCACGGGTGCGGCGTTCGAGGACGATCGCCTCCACCCCCGCCTGATGCAGCATGTGGGCGAGGAACATGCCGGCGGGGCCGGCGCCGATGATGGCGACCTGGGTGCGCATGGGTCGGGACTTTCTCTCCGGTCGTGCTCGCGGGCGCGGGCGGCCCAGGATGCAACAGGTGGGGTGGGGGCGCGAAGGGCCAAGCTTGCGCGGGCGCCCGGACCTGGCCGCCGGGCCCCGCCTCCGGAGCGCATGTCCGGCAACTGTCCGCGGGATGACGGCGTTGGCAGGGTCGACCCCCGCAACCCCGAGGATGAACCGATGCCGCCTTCCGCAACGCCGCCGCGCCGCGACGCGGCCGACAGCACCGCCGTTGCGATCACCTTGACCGTGAACGGCCGAGAACACCGGCTGGAGGTCGAGCCTTGGACCACCCTGCTCGACCTGCTGCGCGAGCGGCTGGGCCTGACGGGCACCAAGAAAGGGTGCGACCACGGCCAGTGCGGCGCCTGCACGGTGCTGGCGGACGGCGTGCGCATCAATGCCTGCCTCGCGCTCGCGGTCACGCGCGACGGGGCGGCGGTGACGACGATCGAGGGCGTGGCGGCAGCGGATGGCACGCTGCATCCGCTGCAGGCGGCGTTCATCGCGCATGACGCCCTGCAATGCGGCTACTGCACGCCGGGGCAGATCTGCTCCGCGCTCGGCCTGCTGACCGAGGGGCACGCGCGCGACGCGGACGACATACGCGAGCTGATGAGCGGCAACATCTGCCGCTGCGGCGCCTACCAGAACATCGTCGCGGCGGTGCTGGACGTGGCGCGGACCGAGCGGGCGGAGACGGCGGCATGAACCGGTTCACGTATGTGCGGCCGGTGACGGTCGCGGACGCCGTGGCGGCGAAGGCCGGCGCGCCGGCGGGACGTTTCATCGCGGGAGGGACCAACCTGGTCGATCTGATGAAAAGCGACGTGGAGCGGCCGCCGCGGCTGATCGATATCGGCCGGGTGCCGGGCATGGACGCGGTGACGGCGCTGCCCGATGGCGGGCTGCGGATCGGCGCGCTGGTGACCAATGCGCGCGTCGCCTATGACCGGCAGATCGCGGCGGCCTATCCGCTGCTGGCGGAGGCGATCCTGGCGGGCGCGTCGGCGCAGCTGCGCAACGCGGCGACGACCGGCGGCAACCTGCTGCAACGCACGCGCTGCCACTACTTCTATGATCCGTCGATGCCGTGCAACAAGCGCACGCGCGGCGCGGGATGTGCCGCGATCGGCGGGGTGACGCGCATGCACGCGATCCTCGGCGCGAGCGAGCACTGCATCGCGACGCACCCGTCCGACATGTGCGTGGCCCTCGCCGCGCTGGAGGCGGTCGTGCAGGTGAGCGGGCCGCACGGCGCGCGGGCGATCCCGATGGCGGAGTTCCACCGCCTGCCGGGCGACCGGCCGGACCTCGACACCACGCTCGGCGCGGACGAGATGGTCACGTCGGTCGATCTGCCGGCGGCGCGGTTCACGACGCATACGGCGTACATGAAGCTGCGCGACCGCGCGTCCTATGCGTTCGCGATCGTCTCCGTCGCGGCGGCGCTGCGGCTGCGCGACGGACGCATCGAGGAGGCGCGGCTCGCGCTGGGCGGCGTGGCGCAGAAGCCCTGGCGCCGGCCGGAGGCGGAGGAGGCGTTGCGCGGACGCGCGCCGGACGAGGCGACGTTCGACCGCGCGGCGGACATCCTGCTCGACGGCGCGCGGGGGCAGGGCGACAACGATTTCAAGATCGGGCTCGCACGCGCCGTGCTGCTGCGCGCGCTGGCACAGGCGGCGGCGGGCGGCAGCGACGCGCAGGGAGGCCACGCCCGTGCATGATACGCGGACGCAGGACGCGGCGCCCTATGTCGGACGGCCGCAGGCGCGGGTGGACGGACACGCGAAGGTGACCGGCGCCGCGCGCTATGCCGGCGAGTTCGCGGCCGAGGGACTGGCGCACGGCGCCGCCGTCTCCGCGACGATCGGGCGCGGGCGCATCCGCGCGATCGACACCGCCGAGGGGCTGGCGGCGCCGGGCGTGATCGCCATCTATACGCACGAGAACCGGCCGGCGGTCCCCGGCGCGCCGGCCGCGTATCACGACGGCGTGGCGCCGCCGGGCGAGGCGTTCCGGCCGCTCGACGGCGACCGCGTCCTGTTCGCCGGGCAGCCGGTCGCGCTGGTCGTCGCCGACACGTTCGAAGCGGCGCGCCATGCCGCGCGGCTGGTGCGCGTCGAGTACGAGGCCGAGGCGACGACGACGGATCTCGCCGGCGCGCTGGATGCCGCCTATGTGCCGCCGGAGCCGCGCGACGGCATCCCGCCGCCGCCCGCGCCGCGCGGCGACGCGCCGGGCGCGTTCCGTGGCGCCCCGGTGCGGGTCGAGCGACGCTATGCGGTGCCGATGGAGCACCACAACCCGATGGAGCCGCATGCGACGACCGCGATCCTCGGCGCGGACGGCGTGCTGACGGTGCATGACAAGACGCAGGGCGTCGGCAACACGCGCGACTATCTGCGCGGCGTGTTCGGCCTCGACGAGGCGCGGCTGCGCGTCGTCTCGCCGTTTGTCGGCGGGGCGTTCGGCCTCGCGCTGCGGCCGCAGTATCAGGCGTTCCTGGCGGTGATGGCTGCACTCGACCTACGCCGGTCGGTGCGGGTGGTGCTGACGCGGCCGCAGATGTTCAGCATGGGATTCCGGCCCGCGACCATCCAGGACGTGCGGCTGGGCGCGGATAAGGACGGGCGGCTGCTGTCGGTCGAGCATACGGCGGTCGCGGGCACGTCGCGGTTCGAGGATTACCAGGAAGCCGTGGTGAACTGGTCGGGCCAGCTGTACCGGTGCGACAACGTGCGGCTGGAATACCGGCTGGCGAAGCTGGACACCTACACGCCCGCCGACATGCGCGCCCCGGGGGCGGCGCTGGGTCTGTTCGCGCTCGAACAGGCGATGGACGAGCTGGCGGAACGGGTCGGCGTCGATCCGGTCGAGCTGCGGCTGCGCAACTATGCCGAGACGGACGGCAACGCCGGACGGCCGTTCACCAGCAAGGCGCTGCGCGAGGCGTATGCGGCGGGGGCGGAGCGGTTCGGCTGGGCGGCGCGCACCCCGGCGCCGCGGTCGATGCGCGAGGGCGACACGCTGATCGGCTGGGGCATGGCGGGCGGCGTGTGGGACGCGATGATGATGCCGACCGCCGCGCGCGCCGTGCTGCGCGCCGACGGCACGGCGGAGGTGGCGACGGCGTCCGCTGATATCGGCACCGGCACCTATACGATCCTGGCGCAGATCGCCGCCGACGCGCTCGCGGTCGATATCGCGCGGGTCGCGGTGCGGCTCGGCGACACGCGTCTGCCGGACAGTCCGCTGGAGGGCGGGTCGTGGACCGCCGCCTCCGCCGGGGCGGCGGTGGACGCGGCGTGCCGCGCGGTGCGCGGACGGCTGTTCGCCCTGGCGCGGCGGATGGACGGCTCGCCGGTCGCGAACATCCCGGATGCGCGGCTGGTGCTGCGCGGCGGGCGCGT
>NZ_BANB01000449.1 GCF_000964365.1 Acidisphaera rubrifaciens HS-AP3
AGGCCCGCCAGCAGCAGCGCCAGCGCCGAGAGGGAGAAGAACTGCAGCGGGCGCTGTTCCTTCACCAGCACGATGATGGTGCGCAGGATGCGCAGCCCGTCGCGATAGGTGTTGAGCTTCGACGCGGTGCCGGCGGGACGCTCGCGATAGGGGGCGGCGATCTCCGCCACCGGCATGTCGAGGTCGAGGGCGTGGATGGTGAACTCCGTCTCCGTCTCGAACCCCTGCGCGAGGGCGGGGAAGGTCTTGACGAAGCGGCGGCTGAAGGCGCGGTAGCCGGAGAGCATGTCGCTGATGCGCTCGCCGAAGATCGCGCGCACGAGGCCGGTGAGCACGCGGTTGCCGAGCCGGTGGCCGCGGCGATAGGCGCCGGCCGCGTCGCCGCTGCGCGCCGCGTTGACCATGTCGAGCTGCTGGTCGAACAGCATCGCCACCATGCCGGGCGCGGCGGATGCGTCATACGTGCCGTCGCCGTCCACCAGCACGTAGCAGTCGGCATCGACGTCGGCGAACATGCGGCGGACGACATGGCCCTTGCCCTGGAGCGTCTCGCGGCGGACGACGGCGCCGGCGTCGGCCGCGACGGCCATCGTCGCGTCGGTGGAGTTGTTGTCATAGACATAGACGACGGCGTCCGGCAGGGCCGCGCGGAAATCGGCGACCACGCGGCCGATCGCCGGCGCCTCGTCGCGGCAGGGGATCAGCACGGCGATCCGCGGCGCCGCGTGGGGGCGGCGCGCGGGCGCGGGGCGCGGGGCGTCGGTGAACGGATCGGGCATGGTCCGCCTCGTCAGCGGCACGATGCGCGCCGTGTCAACCTCGGCCATGCCGATCTCGGCCATGGGCGCCGCCTTCTACCACGCGTTGCGCATGCGCAGCACGACCCAGGCGGTGCGCGCCAGGATGCCGAGGTCGCGCCGCAGCGACCAGCCGGCGACATAGTCGAGATCGC
>NZ_BANB01000448.1 GCF_000964365.1 Acidisphaera rubrifaciens HS-AP3
CCAGCCGCGCCCGCCCCGCCGGCTTGTGCCCGTCGGCCCAGGCGACGGCGCGCACATAACCCACGGAGACGACGCCCGCGACCACGCCCGCCAGCACCGCCCAGAGCGCGACATCGAGGCTCGACCGGTAGGCCGGCACGGCATAGGTCGGCGCATCCGGCAGGAACGCCCACGAAACCCCGGTCGCCGTCAGCGTCGTCAGCAGCGCCGGCAGCACGAGACGCAGGCTCAGCATGCCGCGCAGCACCTCCAGCGCGAACAGCGCGCCGCCGAGCGGCACGCCATAGGCGGCGGCCATCCCCGCCCCCGCCCCGCACGCGACCAGCAGCCGCCGCTCGTCGTCCGACAGCGCCGCCCGGTCCGACACGAAATTGGCGAACACGGCGCCCGCCTGTTTCGGCGCGCCCTCGCGCCCCAGGGCGGCACCCATGGCGACGATCAGGATCGACAGCACCGCGCTGCACAGCGTGCGCAGCTTCGGCAGTCGGCCGGCGTGAAACCAGATGGCGGCGGTGATGTCGATGCCGTTGGCGCTGGTGAGCTGCGTCAGCAGCCACTGCCCGCCCGCCGTGAGCAGGCCGGCGGCGAGCAGCACGCCCACGTGCCACCACGCCGGCGCGGCGCGCGCCGCGTCCAGGATATCGATGCCGGGCCCGCCCCAGAGCAGGTGCTGCACCAGCTCCAGCAACCCGGTCAACGCGGCCGCGCCGAGCCCGGTGATG
>NZ_BANB01000447.1 GCF_000964365.1 Acidisphaera rubrifaciens HS-AP3
GGCGCCGCCGCCCGCCCCGCCGGCGGAGCCGCCGATCGCCGACAGCCTGCGCATGGACATGATCCGGCTGGAACTGGGCTACGGGCTGCTCGCGCTGGCGGGCGGCGACGCGCCGCGCCTGACCGAGCAGATCAAGGGCCTGCGCCGCTCGATCGCGCAGGAGATGGGCTTCGTGCTGCCGCCGGTGCGTATCCAGGACAACATGCAGCTGGACGCCGACGCCTATTCGATCCGCGTCAAGGAGATCGAGGCCGGCCGCGGCATGCTGCGGCCGGGCATGCTGCTGGCGATGGACCCGCGCGGCGGCGTCCCCGACCTGCCGGGCGAACGCACGCAGGAGCCGGCCTTCGGCCTGCCCGCGCTCTGGATCGACGAGGCGAAGCGCGAGGAGGCGCTGTTCCGCAACTGCACCGTGGTCGATCCGCCGAGCGTGCTCGCGACCCACCTGACCGAGATCGTCCGCGAAATGATGCCCGAGCTGCTGTCGCACGCCGAGACGCAGAAGCTGCTGGACGGGCTGCCGCGCGAACATGCGAAGCTGGTCGGCGATCTCATTCCCGGGCAGATCAGCGTGGGCGGCGTGCAGCGCGTGCTGCAGGCGCTGTTGTCGGAACGCGTGTCGATCCGCGACCTGCCGACCATTCTCGAAGGCGTGCAGGAAGCCTGTATCGGCGGCGCGCGGGCGGTGCCCGGCATCGTCGCGCATGTGCGCGCGCGCCTCGCGCGCCAGCTCAGCGACGCCCATACCGGCGCCGCCGGCTACATCCCGCTCGTCACCCTCACGCCGGAGTGGGAGGCGGCGTTTGCCGAGTCGATCATCGGGCCGCCGGACGACCGCCAGCTCGCGATGGCGCCCTCGCGGCTGCAGGAGTTCATGCAGAAGCTGCGCGCGGCCATGGACGTCGCGGCGGCGAGCAGCGGCGACACGCCGGTTCTGCTGACGAGTGCGGCGATCCGCCACCACGTGCGCGCCATCGTCGAACGCGTGCGCCCGGCGACCCCGGTGCTGTCGCAGCCGGAGATATTCCCCCGCGCCCGCGTCCGCACCGTGGGCAGCGTGTGAACGCGCGTCGCACGGCCGCGCCCGCGGGCGCCGCGTTCACCTTTCGGCAAGCCGTCCGCGCCTAGCCTTCCGCATGCGCCTCAAGCTGTTCCGCGCCGCCGACATGGCCGAGGCTCTGGCGCAGGCGCGCGCCACGCTGGGG
>NZ_BANB01000446.1 GCF_000964365.1 Acidisphaera rubrifaciens HS-AP3
GGCTGGTCGCGCGGCGGCGGGTTCCATGGCGGCGGTGGCGGCTTCGGTGGCGGGCGCGGCTATGGCGGCTACCACGGCGGCGGCCATTTCGGTGGGGCGCCGCATTTCGGTGGAGCGCCGCATTTCGGCGGTGGCGGAGGCGGCCACTTCGCCGGCGGCGGAGGCCACGGCCGGGGCTGATCGGCGATCGGGGAGGCTGGCGATCGGGGAAGACGGCAATCCGGGGCGGGGCGGACGTGCCGCGCCCGCCCCGGGATCGTCACTCCTCCGTCAGGCGCCGCACCGTCGCTGCGACCTGCGACGGCAGATAAGGCTTGGCGATGAAGGCATCGAGGTTGCCCTGAGTGGTGTCGGCCATCGTGTCCGGCCGGCCGGTCATGTAGATCACCGGCAGCGCTGGGCGCGTCGCCCGCGCCTTGCTGGCCAGCGCCAGGCCGTTCAGCTGGCCCGGAAGCTGGATGTCCGTCAGCAGCACGCGGATCGACGGGTCCTGTTCCAGCACGCCCAGCGCCTGGTCACCTGATTCCGCTTCGAGAACGTCATAGCCGGCATCGGTCAGCGCCTCGGCCAGGGTGAGGCGGATCAGGAACTCGTCCTCCACCAGAAGGATCCGCATCCCGCCTTCGCCGCCAGGCCGCGTATCAGCGGGATCGGTCATCGGCATCTCGCGACGTGTCCGTGGGTCATTGCCGCACTCGTGCTGGGAAAGAGACGAATCTGCCAAAACATGGATGCGCCGGAACCGCCTGATGTTGGACTACGTTCACCCCAACGTTCCGACGGTGACAAGCGTCAATGCTCTCACTTTTTCGCGGCCGGCGTGGCGAACGGGACACGACATTGGGATCGGCAGGAGACAATGACGGCACGTGGCCCGGCTCAAATCGGACGACCGGGATTTGCGGGAAGCAGCGACATCTTCTTCGCCGCCGTCGCGCTGACCCGCATGCCGATGCTGGTGACCAATCCGAATCTGCCCGATAATCCGATCGCGTTTGCCAACAAGGCATTCTGCGAATTAACCGGCTACCGGCCGGAGGAAATCGTTGGTCGCAACTGCCGGTTTCTCCAGGGGCCGGACACCGATCGCGGGACGATCGGGCGGGTGCGCGACGCGCTTGCCCGCCGCACCGACATCGCGGTCGAGGTGCTCAATTACCGGCGCGACGGATCGCCGTTCTGGAACGCGCTGTTCGTCAGCCCCGTGTTCGATCAGGACGGTGCGCTGTTGTATTATTTCGCCAGCCAGCTCGACGTGACGCGGCGGCGGGATGCGGAACTGGCCCTGGCACAGGCGCAGCGGCTGGAGGGGCTGGGCAGTCTCGCCGGTGGCGTCGCGCATGAGTTCAACAACCTGCTCACGGTCATCCGCGGCAATCTCGAGCCACTGCTCGACGGGGCCGACGGCGACGACCGCGTGGCGAAGCGGCTGATGCGCGTGCAGCAGGCGGCCGAGCGGGCGGCGAGCCTGACGCATGCCATGATCACCTTCGCGCGACGGTCGCGGCTCGAGGATCAGCGGCTCGACCTGCCGGAAATGCTCGACGAGATGGCGCCGACGCTGCGCCAGATCGCGGGGCCGCGCATCGACCTCAGCATCGACACCACGCAGGCGGGAGCGGCGCCATATGTGATGGCGGATGCCGAACAGCTGCGCACGGCGCTGACGAATATCCTGCTCAACGCCCGCGAGGCGATCGGGGAGCTCGGATCGGTACGAATCGCCGTGAGCGAGCGCGCCGTCGCCGGGCGGCCGACTGACCTTGTGCTCACCGTCACCGACGACGGCCGCGGCATGCCGCCTCCGGTCGCGGCGCGCGCGATCGATCCGTTCTTCACCACGAAGCCGCCGGGCGCGGGCGCGGGCCTCGGCCTGTCCATGGTCTACGGCTTCATGCGCCAGACCGGCGGGCGCGTCGATATCGAGAGCCACGAAGGGCAGGGGACGACGGTGACGCTCGCCTTTCCGGCGCAGTGCGGCGCACCCGACGACGTGCCGCGGGCGCGCGGGCGGGAGACGGTGCTGGTCGTGGACGACGATATCGACCTGCGCGAGCAGGCGGCGACGCTGTTGCGCGATCTCGGCTACGACGTGATGACGGCCGCCACCCCCACGGCGGCGCTGTCGCTGCTGCACCAGGGCGTGACGATCGACCTGCTGCTGACCGACCGCATCATGCCGGAGATGACCGGCGACACGTTGCGCGAGCACGCGCGGGCGAAGCGTCCCGACCTGCCGGTACTGATCTCCACCGGCTTTCCGGCACAGGACGATGCGGACGGGCCGGTGCTCAGCAAGCCGTACGCCCTCGCGACACTGGCCGCGCGCGTCCGCGACGCCCTCGACGCCAACCGCCCCCGCCGCTCCCCCCCGGTGCCGCCCGCCGAGGGGTAGCCACGGAGCGGCGCCCTAAAAATCACTTTGACCAGAACGCCTGCCGACCACGCGCGGGCGCACGCCATGACAACGAACAACACGGGATTCACCGCCTTGGCCTTTGAGGCTCACGGCGCGTTTACTGCGGCGGCGGCGGTCATCGCGTCTGCTCG
>NZ_BANB01000445.1 GCF_000964365.1 Acidisphaera rubrifaciens HS-AP3
CCTGCCGATTCACTCAGAAGGGCTACCGCTCTAGTGCGGCACGACATCCCGCGCCAGACAGTTCACGCCAACTTCGAGATGCTGGAGCGGGCGGTGAGCTCGGGCAGCGACTTCGCCAAGCTGTTCGGAATCACGACGATCAGCAAGCCATCCTCAAACACCGCGAACTACCCCTACGTCCTCACTGATCTCGCCGAGAAGATTGAGGGCGAAGGCTCCTACTGGCACAAAGCGCAGTTCTACCTCGACCGAGTCAAGAAGGAGAAGGGGGTCGATATCAAGGCCAGTGACAACCGTTACCACTCCGCGACTAAGACCGGGCAGGCCGCCACCGCCGTTGCTCACAAATATTCCGATGACCTGCTGGACCTGATGCGAAAGATGAAGAAAGGTGAGGCCTATGAGTTGGAGCTATAGCAATCAATAGGCCGGCACACACGAAAGTTCGGCTCACACGCCACGATCGCACGTCACCACACACTACGCAGGCGGCAACCCTGCAATGTTGATCCAAGTGCTCACGGCACGTGGTAGCAAATGACGTGATTCCCGCATGAATCTAAGTAGGTCAGCTCGAGTGATGATGACGGCGTTGTCGGGTATACTGGAGCCATAACTTTCGGATGCTGCAAAGAGAAAGGCCTTTTCTTCGCCAGCGTACTGCGAGGCGTCGATTGGTTGGCAGCCAGATTTCACCTGAACGATAGCCCGCTCGCCCGTTTCGCGGTTAGCGAGAACAAATTCGTAATGCGCCGTGGTCGGCAGACGAGTATTAGGAAAGACATACCATCCGGTTGTCTGAAGATACATGAAGATTACATTTTCAATGTCATTATCATTCAAAAAATCAAAAATGTCCAGCACTTCATCAGAAATGTCGCTCAAGCCAGCCAAGTGCATCGAAAACTTTAGCATGTCCGGCGCCCTAATTGCTTGGAAGGTTCTCGGCGGCCGAAAGCAGGCAATTATTTTCCCTGGCACCGCATCAGCGATGCCTACGTCAATTATGCGAGCGGGCCGAAAATTTACGATATCGGCATCGATAGCCGCCCTGTCCTCGTATGCATACTCCCAGGGCCCTAATATCTCAGCGAGATAATATCGTCCTTGGGTATCTCGAAACCATACAAGATCTCCAGTGTCGGGCATTTCAGCAAATGTCCAAACCGAATGCCAAGACTCATTTTCACCATATTGCCGGGCGGCCGCCTCTTTGAACCATTCGAGATCGCCCGATCTTTTAAGAAGTTCGTCGGGAACCGGCCAACCCATCCCTATAATTGATCGTTCCAGACACAGAGCGACGGAGGCTGCACGGTCACCGCTACCACCATTGGGTCTAATATGCAGACGCCATAGGGCTGTGATGGTCAGCCTCCTGTAACGAAAAGATGCGTCCTCTATAGCAATTAAATTGTATGGAACATGCTCACGATCCGTCAAATAGCTCCCGCTCGCGAGTCATTATCCCAGCAGGTCGCTGCGCCGGTCCGCCAGGGCGAGGGTGAAGAAGTAGGTGCCGCCCGGCACGCGGCTGCGGCGATAGTCGGGCATGGGTCAGACGGACGACGCGGTGGGCGGCGCCATGCGGTGGTGGGGTGCGGAAGGGCACCCCACCCTACGGCGGGCGTCAACGGTAACGGACGCAATCATCGCCCTCACGTCACCCGCTCCCCGCAAACTCATCCACCGCATGGCCCCACCGCCGCGTCAGAAATACCCCGCCGCCTCCATGTCCTCCAGCAGCGTCGCACGCGCCGGCGCCCAGCCCAGCGTCGCACGCGTGCGGGCGGCGGAGGCGGCGACGTCCGTGGCGGCGAAGGCGGTCAGCCAGCCGAAATGCGCCGCCGCCTCGTCCGGCGACTTCGACACGACGGGCACGCCCAGCTCCCGCCCGATCGCCTCGGCGATGGCGCGGAACGGCACGCCCTCCTCCGCGACCGCGTGATACGGCCCACCCGTCGCCCCCTGTTCGATCGCGAGCCGATAGACGACGGCCGCGTCCTCGCGGTGCACCGCGGCCCAGCGGTTGGCGCCGTCGCCGACATAGGCGGACACGCCGGTCGCGCGCGCGATCTCGATCAGGCGCGGGATGAAGGCGTGATCGCCCGCGCCGTGAACCGTGGGCGGCAGGCGCACCGTGCCGGCGCGCATCCCGCGCGCGGCAAGCGCCTCGGCCGCGATTTCGGAATGGCGCGGAAAAGCCTCGGCCGGCGGCGGCCGGTCGGCCTCGGTGGCCGGGCGACCTGCGGCCAGCATCAACATGCCGGCGGTGACCAGCAACGGCCGGTCGGAGCCGGCGAGCGCATCCCCGAACGCCTCGATCGCGGCCCGGTCGAGCGCGCTGACCCGGCCGAAATCGTTGAAGTCATGTTCGAAGGCGGTATGGATCACCGCGTCCGCCCGCCGCGCCGCGTCGCGCAGCCCCGCCGTATCCTCAAGCGTGCCATGGACCGGCTCCGCGCCGAGGCCGCGCAGGAAATCCGCACCGGCATCGGACCGCGTCAGGCCGCGCACGCCGTGCCCCGCCGCGCGCAGCTCGCGCACCACCGCCGACCCCACGAAGCCGGTCGCACCCGTCACGAATACTTGCATCCGTCATCTCCGCTCTGGACTGGCGGCGATGTGGTCGGGGAATCTTCCCTGGTAAAGATGAGAGCTTATAGGGGTATAATGCCTACCGGGATGAGTGATCCGGCCTTCGGAACCTATCTG
>NZ_BANB01000444.1 GCF_000964365.1 Acidisphaera rubrifaciens HS-AP3
GCCCGATGCCGCCGCGGTGGGCGCGGCCGCGGACGGGGCCGGCACGGCGGCGACGGGCGCGACGGGGACCCTCGGCGTCACGGCCGAACAGGTGCGCAGCGCGGTCATCGACAGCATCCGCGCGCTGATGGTCATCCGCACCTACCGGGTGCGCGGCCACCTGGAGGCGCGGCTCGATCCGCTCGGTCTGCAGACGCCGAAGCCGCATCCGGAGCTGGATCCGAAAAGCTACGGCTTCACCGACGCCGACATGGACCGGCCGATCTTCATCGACAACGTGCTCGGGCGCGAAAGCGCCACGATGCGCGAGATCGTCCAGATCCTGCGCGCCACCTACTGCGACGCCATCGGCGTCGAGTTCATGCACATCCAGGACCCCGACCAGAAGGCCTGGATCCAGCGCAAGATCGAGGGCGCCCCCTGGCGCGGCCAGTTCAAGGCGGCGGACAAGGAACGCATCCTCCGCCAGCTGACCGAGGCGGAAGGGTTCGAGGTTTTCTGTCAGAAGCGCTATGTCGGCACCAAGCGCTTCGGGCTTGAGGGCGGCGAGGTGACGCTGCCGGCCGTTCAGGCGATCATCAGGACCGCGGTCGATGCCGGCGTGCAGGAAGTCGTGATCGGCATGCCGCATCGCGGCCGGCTGAACACGCTGGTCAACGTGGTCAAGAAGCCGTTCACCGCGCTGTTCAGCGAGTTCGGCGGCGAGAGCTTCAAGCCCGACGACGTGCAGGGTTCTGGCGACGTCAAATACCATCTCGGCACCAGCGCTGACGTGCAGATCAACGGGCACAAGGTGCACCTGTCGCTGCAGCCCAACCCGTCGCATCTGGAGGCGGTCGATCCCGTCGTGATCGGCAAGGTGCGTGCCCGTCAGGACACCGACGGCGACACGCGCGACCGCCGCTCCATCATGGGCCTGCTGATGCACGGCGACGCGGCGTTCGCGGGACAGGGGCTGGTCTACGAGACCCTGGCGATGAGCCAGCTCATCGGCTACCGCACGGGCGGCACGATCCACATCGTCGTCAACAACCAGATCGGTTTCACCACCGTGCCGGCGCATGCCTATTCGGGCCTGTATTGCACGGACGTCGCGAAGTCGATCCAGGCGCCGATCCTGCACGTCAACGGCGACGATCCGGAGGCGGTCGTGTTCTGCGCGCAGATGGCGGCCGAGTTCCGCATGCGGTTCGCCACCGACATCGTGCTCGACATCGTCTGCTACCGCCGCCACGGACACAACGAGACGGACGAGCCGGCCTTCACCCAGCCGATCATGTATCGCGCCATCCGTGAGCATAAGACGACCCGTACCCTGTACGCGGAACGCCTCGCGCGGGAGGGCGCCGTGTCGGCCGAGGCCGCGGCGGCGATGTGGGACCAGTTCCAGCAGACGCTGGACGCCGCCTATCAGGGCGCCAAGGGCTACAAGGTCAACAAGGCGGACTGGCTGGAAGGCCACTGGGCGGGCCTGAAACAGGCCGGCGAGGAAGAAGAGCACGAGGACCACAGCACCTCGGTCGGCACCGCCATCCTGCGCGAAGTGGGCGCGGCCCTGGCCCGCGTGCCGGAGGGGTTCGCCGTCAATCCGAAGATCGCGCGTCAGCTCGAGGCCAAGCACGCGATGATCGAAAGCGGCGAGGGCATCGACTGGGCCACCGGCGAGGCGCTGGCGTTCGGCACGTTGCTGGTGGAGGGCCACCGCGTGCGCCTGTCGGGCGAGGATTGCCAGCGCGGCACCTTCAGCCAGCGCCATGCCGTGCTGATCGACCAGGAGACGCAGCACGAATACGTGCCGCTGAACAATATCCTGCAGGGCCAGGCGAAGATCGAGATCTATAACTCGCTGCTGTCGGAGGCCGGCGTCCTCGGCTTTGAATACGGGTATTCACTGGCCGATCCGAAGACGCTGGTGCTGTGGGAGGCGCAGTTCGGTGACTTCGCCAACGGCGCGCAGGTCATCATCGACCAGTTCCTCGCCAGCGGCGAAAGCAAGTGGCTGCGCATGTCCGGCCTGACCCTGCTGCTGCCGCACGGCTACGAGGGGCAGGGGCCGGAGCATTCGTCGGCGCGGCTGGAACGCTATCTCCAGCTCTGCGCCGAGCGGAACATGCAGGTGTGCAACATCACCACGCCCGCCAACTACTTCCACGCCCTGCGGCGGCAGCTGAAGCGCAACTTCCGCAAGCCGCTGGTCATCATGACCCCGAAATCGCTGCTGCGGCACAAGCTCGCGGTGTCGAAGCTGTCGGACATGGCCGAGGACACCGGCTTCATGCTGGTGATCCCCGAGGTCGACCAGATCGCCCCGCCGGAGTCGGTGCGCCGCGTCGTGCTGTGCAGCGGCAAGGTCTATTACGATCTGCTGACGGAGCGGCGCGAGCGGGGCATCGACAACGTCGCCATCCTGCGCATCGAGCAGCTCTATCCGTTCCCGGAGCGCACGATCGGCCGCCTGCTCGCGCCCTATCGCAACGCCGAGATCGTCTGGTGCCAGGAAGAGCCGGCGAACATGGGCGCCTGGAACTTCGTCGACCGCGCGATCGAGCAGGCGCTGGCACGGGCCGAGACGCGGGCCCGCCGGCCGCGCTATGTCGGCCGCAAGGCCGCCGCCAGCCCGGCGACCGGGCTTGCGCGCGTGCACAATGCCGAGCAGATCGAACTGGTGACGCGCGCGCTCGCTCCGGGCTGAGCGGGCGGCGCGGACGGGAGAGAACCGATGGCGACCGAGATCAAGGTGCCGACGCTGGGTGAGAGCGTGACGTCGGCGACCGTCGCACGCTGGATCAAGAAAGCGGGCGAGGCGGTGGCGGCGGACGAGCCGATCGTCGAACTGGAGACCGACAAGGTCACGGTCGAGGTCAACGCGCCCGAAGCCGGCGTCCTCGCCAGC
>NZ_BANB01000443.1 GCF_000964365.1 Acidisphaera rubrifaciens HS-AP3
CCACGCGGCGACCACGGCCGGCCGGCCGCACGGACCGCTGGCCGCTCTCCTCCTCCTGCTGCCGCTCGCGCTGTCGCAGGCCCGCGCGGCGGAGCCTTCGTTGTCCGACCCGCCCTCGCCCGAAATCCCGTTCTCGCAACCCGGACACGCGACGCCCGCCCCGCGCGAACACGGCCGGCCCGGCGCGCGCAGCCTGTCGATCGAGGCCGGGATGGGCCGCGTCGTCCAGCTCGGGGGACCGGCGGCCACCGTCTTCGCGGCCGATCCGAAAGTGGTGGAGGTGCGACCGGCGAGCCCGACGAGCCTGTTCGTCTTCGGCGTCGGGCCCGGCCGCACCACCGTCGCCGCCCTCAACGCGGCCGGCGGCACGGTCGCCGAGTACACCGTGATGGTGACACCCTCCGGCTACGGTGCCGCGGGCGCACAGGCGGCCATCGCCCAAGCGCTCCCCGGCCGCCCCATACACGTCGAGACGACCGGCAACGGTATCGCGCTGACCGGCAGCGTCACCACCGCGTCCGAGGCCGAACGCGCCGCCACGGCCGCCCGCGCCTATCTCGCGCCGCATCAGACCCTCGACAACCGGCTCGCCATCGCCGGCGCCGTGCAGGTCAACCTGCGTGTCCGCATCGCCGAGATGGGACGCTCGCTTACCCGCAGCCTCGGCCTCAACTGGAACAATCTCGGCGGTCAGCTCGGCCACTGGGGTGCGATCGGCCTGGCGACGGCGCCCTACACCGGCACCGCCATCGGGGCGCTCAGCGCCGTCGGGGCGGGCCCGGGTGGCTTCGACCTCAACGGCGTGATCGACGCCCTGGCACAGGATCAACTGGTCCACATGCTGGCCGAGCCCAACCTCACCGCCATGAGCGGCGAGACCGCGAGCTTCCTCGTCGGCGGCGAGTTCCCGGTCCCGGTGGGACAGGAGGCGGGCGCGATCTCCATCGACTTCAAGCAATACGGCGTCAGCCTCGCCTTCGTGCCCACCGTCTTCGACCATGACCGCATCAGCCTGAAGGTGCGCCCGGAGGTGAGCGAGCTGTCCACGCAGGGCGCCGTCACCCTCAGCGCCGGCAACTCGTCGATTTCGGTCCCGGCGCTGACGACCCGGCGTGCGGAGACGACGGTGGAGCTCGGCAGCGGTCAGAGCTTCGCTATCGCCGGCCTGCTGCAGGACAGCACCACGCTTGCCGCCACCGGCATCCCCTTCCTCGGCGACATCCCGATCCTGGGCGCGCTGTTCCGGTCTGACAGTTTCCAGCGCAACGAGACCGAGCTGGTGATCGTCGTGACGCCCTACATCGTCCGCCCGGTCTCCGACCCGGCGCGTCTGGCAGCCCCCACCGATGGCTGGCGGCCGCCCAACGATCTCGAACGTATTCTGCTGCTGCGTCAGACCGCACGCGGCTCCTCCGGATCGCCAGTCGCGATGGACGCCGCCACGCGCATCCCCGGCGACGCAGGCTTCGTGATCCAATGATGCCGTCTCGGCTCATGGCCCCCCGCACCATAGTCGCTGCCGCGCTGCTCCTTGCCTGCGCGGGCTGCAACGCGATCGATCCCCTCTATCGGGACGGGCTATGGCATCCGACCGGCGCCAACGCCGCCAATCTGGCCGCCATGGTGGACGTGCCGTCCGATCTCGTGCGCGGCGACGGGCGACGGGACGCGGGCCCGGACGTGCCGGTCGATGCGATCGACCGCTACCGCCATGAC
>NZ_BANB01000442.1 GCF_000964365.1 Acidisphaera rubrifaciens HS-AP3
GGTCGCCGGCCCGATCGTCGGCAGGTCGGCCCGCGCCTCCTGTCCCGGCTTGCGCAGCTTGACCAGCACCCCGCCCGGCCCCTCGCGCGCCAGGCTGCCGGCGCGGGCGAGCATCGCGTCGGTGCCCTCGATCGCCTCGACGGCGAGCACAAGTCCCTGCTGCACGACGCAGCCCTGCCCGACATCGAGTTGCCCGAGCGCCGTGGCGACCGCATGACCACGCGCGATATCGGCGCGCGCGGCCGCGTCGGGCGTCGCGCGGGTAAGGCAGCCCTCCGGCATCAGCACGCCCGCCATCACGTCCTGCACGCCCAGGACGCGGAACCCGTCTTCGCCCAGCACCCGGATGACGGCACGCAGGATGCCGTCATCGCCGAGGAAGGCGGCCCGGCCGAGACGGGCGAGGAACCGCACCCCCTCGGCATCCGGGCGGAGATGAAGCATCGATGGCCGCCGCACCGCGCCGATCAGCACCAGATCGCGCGCCCCGTTCGCCTCCAGCAGCGCCTTGATCCGGCCGACCGCCCCCAGTCGCGCAAAGGCATGGCGATAGGGGGCGAGCACCGACGGCTCGGCATATCCCTCAAGCCCGACGATGAAGACCTCCCGCCCCGCCGCGCGTGCCGCCGCGGCCACCGACCCAGGCAGCGAACCCCCGCCCGCGAGGATTCCCAGCGTGCCGGCCACCACCCCGCTCTCCGCCGCCGCGGTCATGGCGAGCAACGAAGTCGCTCATGCGCGCTCTGGTTGAACGAACTACGCGAGAGCGTCATAGGGGACGAATACATGACCAAAGGATTACACTTCTACCTTGCAAATCCGCTTGACCGGCGACGCATCAGGCTCACATGAATGTGAGGAAGACGGGTGGGTTCCAGGATCGGATTGACGCATGAGCGACGACGTCCCCGGCAAGGGTGAAGCCCCCACGGCCGCGGGCATTCTGGAATGCCTGCGCATGCTGGTGGCGGAGGCGGCGAGCCTGCGGATGACCCAGACGGTGACGGCCCTGTCCGACGCCATCGCCGCCTGCGCGGCGGAGCGACGCGGGACCGGCCCGCAGGATCGCGTTCGCCTACACTGATCCGCACCCAGCGAAGTGGAGGTCTGGCAGGGCGGGATCGCGGCGGCCGGCGTCGTGACGCCTCAGGTCGTCTCGGGGTCGCCGGTCAGGTTGGCCGGGGTCAGTCCGCGCTTACCCTGGGTCATGATGAAGTCGAGCACCTCGGCCACCAGCGGATCGTCGCCGAAGCCGGCGCGCGTCTCCTCGTACCGGGTGGCGAGCACGCCGGTCTTGCCGAACAGCAGACGGAACGCGGCCCGCAGCCGGTGCACCTGCTCGCGGCCATAGCCGCGCCGCTGCAGCCCGATCACGTTCAGACCGCCGACCCAGCCGGCCCGGTTGGCCGTCACCATGGCGAACGGCACGACGTCGCCCGGGACGCCGACCATGCCGCCGATCATGGCGCCGCGGCCGATACGGATATTCTGATGCAGGGCCGCGCCGCCGCCGATCACCGCGTTGTCGTCGATCACCACGTGGCCGCCCATGACGACGTTGTTGGCGATCACGACGTGATTGCCGATCTGGCAGTCATGCGCGACGTGGACGACGTTCATCAGCATGCAGCCGTCGCCGATGCGGGTGACGCCCCGCCCCTGCGGCGTGCCACGATGGATCGAGCAATGCTCGCGTATCTGCACGCCGGCGCCGATCTCGCAGCGCGTCGGCTCGCCGCGGTATTTCAGGTCCTGCGGCGGCAGACCGATCGAGGCGAAGGGCTGCACCACCGTCCCCTCGCCGATGCGCGTACGCCCGGCGACGACGACATGGGACACCAGCTCCACGTTGTCGCCCAGCACCACGTCGGGACCGACCGTGCAGAACGGCCCGATGCGCACGCCGCTGCCGAGTTCGGCGCGCGGATCGACCACCGCGTTCGGATGCACCATCGTCGCCAGCCCGGTTTCGCGGTATCCGTCCATGCGTGAACTTGCCTTCATCAGGGGGACATGCGCCGTGTGCACTGCACAAGCTAGGCGCTCGACGACTCCCGGGCCAAGACAATCATTGTTGCCGGGTATTACAGAGAGGCCGCGTAACTGGCTGTTTCTGCTTATGTTTCAGCAGATGACAGGCCTCGGCGGGGCTGGGTTGCTAGCGGTCGACGATCATCGCCGTATAGGTGGCCTCGGCCACGGCGACGCCGTCCACGCGGGCGACGGCGTTCACCTTCCAGACGTTGCGCCTTGCGTGTTCCTTGACGACATGAATGCGCAGCTGATCGCCGGGCACGACGGGGCGGCGGAACTTGGCGCTGTCGATGGACATGAAATAGACGACCTTGCCATGCGCCGCCGGCCCGAGCGTCTCGACGACGAAGACGGCGGCGGTCTGGGCCATGCTCTCGATGATCAGCACGCCCGGCATGACCGGATGGGTCGGGAAATGCCCCTGGAAGAAGTTCTCGTTGATGGTGACGTTCTTCACGCCGACCGCCCGCTCGCCGAGCACCACGTCGACGACCTTGTCGATCAGCAGGAACGGGTAGCGGTGCGGGATCAGGTGCATGATCCGCGCGATGTCGATTACATCGATCACGCGCGCATCGGCCGGCTGGGGCTGGTCTTGGCTGGTCGTGGCGTCCATCAGGGTCAGTCCGTCTTGCCGTCGCGGTGCCTGCGTCCCGACTGCGCCAGCCGGCGCAGGGTCGCGATCTGCCGCATGGTGTCACGTGCCGGCTGGGCCGGGCTGCCAACATAGTCCGCCCGGGCGGGAATATCGGACATCACACCCGCCTGTGCGCCGATTTTCGCACCGGCGCCGACGCGGATATGGCCGACAAGCCCTGCCTGCCCGCCGATCAAAACGAAGTCCTCGATCACCGCCGAGCCCGCGATGCCCACCTGCGCGACGATGGCGCATGCGCGACCGATACGCACGTTGTGCCCGATCTGCACCAGGTTGTCGAGGCGCGAGCCGGCGCCGATCACCGTGTCCTGCAGGCTGCCGCGGTCGATCGTCGTGTTGGCGCCGACCTCCACGTCGTCCTCCAGCAGAACGCGCCCGACCTGCGGCACCGACAGGAAGCCGCGGTCGGTAATGGCGAAGCCATAGCCTTCCTGACCGATGCGCGCGCCGGGATAGACATAGACGCGGCGGCCGAGGATCGCGTGGCTCAGCGTGGCGTGCGGGCCGATGCGGCAATCCTCGCCGATCGCGACGCCCTCGCCGATCACGGCGTGCGCGCCCACGCGGCAGCGGGGCCCGATCTCCGCCCCGGCGGCGATCACCGCGAGCGGGCCGATCTCGGCCGAGGCATCGACCCGCGCGGCGGGATCGACGACCGCGCTCGGGTGGACCCCGGCCACGGCGGGCGGCAGCGGATGAAAGAGCGTGGCCACCCGTGCCCATGCTTCATAGGGCTTGGCCGACAGCAGCACGGCCGTACCCGCCGGCACCGCTTCGCGATGATCGGGGTGGACGATGACCGCCCCCGCCTGCGTCGCGCGCAGCGCCGGCAGGTAGAGGCGGTTGTCGAGAAAGCTGATCTCCTCCGCCCCTGCCGCCTGCAGCGGCCCGACGCCCTGGATCAGCCGGTCCGGCGGGCCGTCGGCCAGATCGAGGCCGGCGGCCTGCGCCAGGGTCGCCAGGCTGTGCGGCCCGGCCCGCCGGAAGAACCGGGCATCCCCCGCCACGGACCCGCGCCCCTCAGTGCC
>NZ_BANB01000441.1 GCF_000964365.1 Acidisphaera rubrifaciens HS-AP3
GCGGCCCGCGCGGCGGCTACCGGCTCGGCCGGCCGCGCGGACGGATCACCCTGGCGGAGGTGGTGGACGCGGTCGCCGGCGACGACCCGGCGGCCGAGGACGCGGCCGGCGCGCTGCAGGACACCGTGGTCGCCCCGGTCTGGCAGGAGCTGGAAGCCACCGTCCGCGCCCGGCTGGCGGCGCTGACGCTCGCGGATTTGCTGCGCCGGGCGGAGGCGGCGGGCATGACCCGGCCGGAGGCGGAGCCGCTGACGTTCTCAATCTGACGGTCGCGCACGGGGGATACGACAAAGGCACATCTTGCATCGTGAGTTTTTCTGTATAACTACCGACGACGGCGATTTGGCCGCTCGGCGGGAGTTTGGGCGATGGCGCGTGGTCCTTCGGGTCGTGGTCCTTCCGGCGTGGAGCGGCTGAAGGAATCCAGCCGGCATCTGCGCGGCGCCCTGGCCGAGGAACTGGCCGCCGGCGGCACGCAGGTGACCGAGGACGGCTACAACCTGCTGAAGTTCCACGGCAGCTACGAGCAGTTCGACCGCGACACCGCGACCGCCCGCAAGCAGCGGGGCGAGGAGAAGGAATACTCCTTCATGGTCCGCGTCCGCATGCCGGGCGGCCGGCTGACCGCGGCGCAGTACCTCGCCTTCGACGCGCTCGCCAACGACCGGGCCAACGGCACGCTGCGCATCACCACCCGCCAGGGCGTGCAGTTCCACGGCGTGGTCAAGGGCGACCTGAAACCCGCGATCGCCGAGATCAACGACACCCTGCTCACCACCATGGCCGCCTGTGGCGACGTGGTGCGCAACGTCATGACCTCGCCCGCGCCGGTGCGCGACGCGGTCCATGCGCGGCTCGATCAGGACGCGCGCCTGCTGTCCGCCGCCCTGCTGCCGCGGTCGCGCGCCTATCACGAGATCTTCCTCGACGAGGCACCGACCGACGCGCCGGAGAGCGAGCCGCTTTACGGCGCCACCTACCTGCCGCGAAAGTTCAAGATCGGGCTGGCGATCCCGCAGGACAACACGATCGACGTCCTGACCAACGATCTCGGCTTCATCGCCGTGTTCGAGGGCGACACTCTGATCGGCTACAACCTCGCGGTCGGCGGCGGCCTCGGGATGACGCATAACCGGCCCGACACCTACCCGCGCCTCGCGAGCGTCATCGGCTCGGTCGGGCCGGACGACCTGATCGCGGCGGCCGAGGCGGTGATCGCCCTGCAGCGCGACCACGGCGACCGCAGCGACCGCAAGCGCGCCCGGCTGAAATACGTCGTCGATGCGCACGGGGTCGACTGGGTGCGCGCGACGCTCGCCGACCGCTACGGCCTCGATCTGCGCGAGACCCTGCCGACGCCGCCGCTCGCGGTGCCCGACCTGCTCGGCTGGCACGACCAGGGAGACGGGCGGTGGTGGCTCGGCGTGCCGGTGCCGTCCGGCCGCATCGCCGACACCGACACCGCCCGCCTGCGCACCGCGCTCCGCGAGATCATGCGCGACTTCGCCGCCGATCCGGTGATGACGCCGCAGCAGGACGTGCTGCTGACCAACATCGCCGCCGACGAGCGCGCGGCGGTGGAGGGCGTGCTCCGCGCCCATGGCGTGCGGCTCGACGCCGACCAGACGATGCTTGAACGCTGGACGCTCGCCTGCCCGGCGCTGCCCACCTGCGGCCTCGCGCTGACCGAGGCGGAGCGGGTGCGGCCGGAGATCGTCGGCGCGCTGGATGCGGTGCTGGCGCGGCACGGCCTGTCGGGCGAGCGGATCAGCCTGCGCATCACCGGCTGCCCGAACGGCTGCGCGCGCACCTATGCCGGCGATATCGGCCTCGTCGGGCGCATGCCGGGCCATTACGCGATCTATGTCGGCGGCGATTTCGAGGGCACGGTGCTGTCGGAAAAGCTGCTCGACCGCGTGAAGCAGGAAGATCTGGCCGCGACGTTCGAGCCGCTCTTCGCCGCCTGGGCCGCCGAGCGCACGCCCGGCGAGGCGTTCGGCGCCTTCTGCCGCCGCGTCGGCCTGGAGACGCTGCGCGAACGCGCCGGCACCCCCGCGACGCGCGCCGCCTGAGGCGCCGGGGCGCGCCTCAGCCCATCC
>NZ_BANB01000440.1 GCF_000964365.1 Acidisphaera rubrifaciens HS-AP3
GGCGGTCGCCGCCGCGGCGGCGGGCGTGCGCGCGAAGGCCACGTGGGCGCGGAGAGGCACGCGCGCGCGACGGTCAGTGTTCAGAAACGAGGCGAGAAAGGCGGCCATGGCCCTTCCTCCGGTTCAAGCGGTTGCTCGAACCCGGGCGGGCCTGGCCGCTAGGCCGGGCGCTGGCGCGTCCTCGGCGTGGCGGTCACATGCACGTCCCGGGCGGTGGCCCAACCCATCGAAGCGGCAATCGCAGGCGTCGTGCGCCTACTGTCGCTCTCCGTGGGCTGGCTACTAGATCGCGGGTTCATGTGATCCCTATGCTGGACATTGGTCGGCGCCGCCCGTCCTGGGCGGGGCACCGGACATACGGGTACGCCCGGCAACAGCGAAGTCACGCCGACGGCGTTGGCATACCCTCCCCCGGAGGGTAAGGTCAAGCGATGAACCCGCGCCCGCACACGCGCCATCCCGCCATCATCCGGCGGCTGCGCAACGCCGAGGGACATCTGCGCAGCATCATCGCCATGCTCGAGGAGCAGCGACCGTGCCTGGAAGTCGTGCAGCAGCTGCAGGCGGTGGAGAAAGCGGTGGAAACCGCGAAGAAGACGCTGATCCACGACCATCTCGATACCTGCCTCGAGCGCGTGCTCGGGCCGGCGGAGAAAGCCGCGCGGGCGCCGATCGACGAGTTCAAGGCGATCACGAAATATCTCTGACCGGCGGCGCCTGGGCCGTCATGGGAGGCATGCCATGAGCGGGCGGGCGACGGACGGGCGGGCGACGGACGGGCGGGCGACGGGCGGGCGCGCGGCGGCGGGCCTT
>NZ_BANB01000439.1 GCF_000964365.1 Acidisphaera rubrifaciens HS-AP3
CTCGACCAATCGCTGGATCGCGTCCTCGCGGTTGCGTATCTGCGTGCGGAACCGCCGCGCCGTGATCACGATCACGCCGTCCGACGTCAGCCGGCTGCCGGCCAGCACCTCCAGCCGGGCCCGCGCCTCGTCCGACAGCGCCGGCGAGCGGCGGGCGTCGAAGCGGAGCTGCGCCGCCGTCGCGACTTTGTTGACGTTCTGCCCGCCGGGGCCGGAGGCGAGGATATAGCTCACCTCGATCTCCCGCTCGTCGAGCGCCAAGCCCGGCGCGATCTCGATCACGGCAAATCCTGTCCGGTCCTGCTTAGCCTGGCGTGGCGGGACCGGCGAACACCTGCCGGTCCTTGTTGTCGCGCATGAGCATCGACAGGCCCGGCAGGCTTTCCATGCCGAGGCCGGACGGCGGTCCGCCCTCGGGGTCGGGCTGTATCCCGGCATAGGGCGCGCTCGCGACCTTGTCCCACTTGCCCGACGGCTTCTTGATCTCCAGCGCCACCACGGTCGCCTTCATCACCAGCCGGACGATCGCCTCCTTGGGGGCGGCCGGGCGGGCGAGGCTGGGGTGGCCGCCCATCACCTGCCAGCCGTTGGCCAGCGCCCAGCCGCTCAGTTCCTCGCGATCCATTCCCGCCTCCCGCTGTCGGAGGCACCGTATCGCGCGCCCCCGCGTTCTGTAGCACCCGCCGCCGGCTGCCGCATTGCCTCCTCGGCGACGGCCCCGACACGCCGCTCTGGCCCCCGCCGCCGTGTCGCCCCATGTTGTCGCCGTGTCGCAGAAGCCCCGGCAAGGACCCTCATGCCCAGTCCGCTGAACGTCGCGGTCCAGATGGACCCGCTCGAGACCATCGACATCAACGGCGACAGCACCTTCGCCCTGATGCTGGAGGCACAGGCGCGCGGCCACCGCCTCTGGCACTACGAAGTCCGCCATATGGCGCTGCGCGAGGGGCCGCGCCATCCGCATGGCCGGCTGGTGGCACAGGGACGCCCGGTCAAGGTGCAGCGCGTGCCGGGCGCCCATTACACGTTCGGCGATGCGGAGACGCTCGACCTCGGGGCGATGGACGTCGTGCTGATGCGCCAGGACCCGCCGTTCGACATGGCCTATATCACCGCCACGCACATGCTGGAGCACATCCAGCCGGGCACGCTGGTGGTCAACGATCCGGCGGCCGTGCGCAACGCGCCCGAGAAGATCATGGTGCTGCAGTTCCCGCACCTGATGCCGCCCACCCTCGTCACCTGGGACCCGGCGGCGATCCGCGGCTTTCGCGCCGAGCATCGCGACATCGTGGTCAAGCCGCTGTTCGGCAACGGCGGCACCGGCGTCTTTCGCATTCGCGAGGACGACGAGAATCTCGGCGCCCTGCTGGAGATGCATTTCGCCCGCTCGCGCGAGCCGCTGATGGTGCAGCGCTACGAGCCGGCGGTGCGCCTCGGCGACAAGCGGATCATCCTGGTGGACGGCGAGCCCATGGGCGCGATCAACCGCGTGCCGGCGGCCGGCGAGGCGCGGTCGAACATGCATGTCGGCGGCCGTCCGGAACAAAGCGCGCTGAGCGCCCGCGACCGCGAGATCTGCGCGGCGATCGGCCCGACGCTGCGCGCCCAGGGGCTGATCTTCGTCGGCATCGACGTGATCGGCGACTGGCTGACCGAAATCAACGTCACCTCGCCCACCGGCCTGCAGGAAATCGCCCGCTTCGACGGCGTCCACCTGGAGCGCGCGATCTGGGACTGCATCGAGGCGAAGCGGCGCGCGGCCCGACCCCTCGCTACCCCCGGCTGAGCCAGCGCAGGACACCGGCGAGATCGGGGATGCGGCGCGGCGCGTCCGGCGGACCTGTCAGTTGCAGCCCGATCGCCGGTCCGGGACGGCCGTCCTCCGTCGCCGGACGCAGCGCGAGGCGCAGATCGAGGCCGCCGCCGGCGAGACCCGCCACGCCGGCGGCCTCGATCGTCCCGTCCGGTCCGGCCAGCCGGGCGCCATCCAGCGTGAGGCTGCCCGCCTCGATCGCCGCATCCGCCGCCAGCGTCGCATAGGGCGTCGCGCCGCCCGCGAGTGCCGCAAGCAGCGGGGCATCCCCGACCGGATCGCTGCCCGTCGCCTCGTCGCGCGCAACCGCCGCGCGTATGGCCGGAAGGTTGAGGCCGCGCAGCACCCCGCCCGACGCCACGACGCGGGCGCGCCCGGCCAGGGTCGCCCGTATCGCCGCCAGGCTGTAACCGTGGGCCACGACCCGGATCGCGGCATTCATCGTCCCGCCCGCCAGCGTGACCGGGCCGATCGCGACCGGCGGGTCCGGCACGGCGCCAACCAGCGTGAGATCCACCGCCAGCGCCGGCGGGACGGTCGCGCCACCCATGGTCACGCTGCCGTCCAGGTCACCGCCGTCCAAGTTTGCCCGCAATCCGTTAATGTTCAGGGTGCCTCCGGCCACGCCGACATGCGCCTTCAGGTTCCGCAGCGGCGGCCCGCCCGCGGTCGGCACGCGCGCGGCGGTCACGTCGACTGCCGCCTCCCACCCGCGCAAGGCACCAAGGGGCAGCGGGTCCGTCCCGCCGCCGTGGGGCGTCGGCAGCGGCAGGACGGCGGCGTCGATCCGTCCCGTCAGCCGC
>NZ_BANB01000438.1 GCF_000964365.1 Acidisphaera rubrifaciens HS-AP3
GCGGGTGCTCGTCCCGGAGCTGCGCCCCGGCGATAGGGATGACACAGATGCCGAAGCATCGCCGCGCCTATCCGACCGATCTGTCGGACCGCCAGTGGGCGGCGATCGCCGATCTGGTCCCCGACGCCTTGCCCGGCGGGCGACCGCGGCGCGCGGCCTCGCGCGAGCTGGTCAACGCCATCCTCTATGCGCTGCGCGCCGGCCACGCCTGGCGCCTGCTGCCGCATGACTTCCCGCCGTGGCAGACGGTCTATTACTACCCGCGCCGCTGGCAGGCCGAAGGTGTGTGGGTGCGCATCAACCACGCGGTGCTGACCGCCGACCGTGAGCGCGTCGGCCGCGAGGCGAGCCCCTCGGCGGCGATCATCGACAGCCAGTCGGTGCGCACCGGCGATCAAAAGGGGGATCGAAAGGCTACGATGCGGGCAAGAAGATCGCGGGCCGGAAGCGTCACAACCTGACCGACATCGACGGGTGCCTGCTCGCGGTTCAGGTGCAGTCCGCCAGCGTCCAGGACCGCGACGGCGCCAAGCCGCTGCTGCGCGCCTCCCGCCGTCTCTGGTGCTTCGTGCGCACCGTGTTCGACGACGGCGGCTACGCCGGCAAGCTCGTCGAATGGGCGCGCGGCAAAACCCACCTCACCCTCCAGATCGTCAAACGGCCCCGCGCCCTGCCTCGCTTCGAGCCGCTGCCACGCCGCTGGGTCGTAGAGCGCAGCTGCGCTTGGCTTATCAAGCAACGACGCCTCCTCCGCGACCTCGAACAGCGCACCGATGTCGCCGAAACGCTCATCCTTATCGCCGCTACCGCCACCATGCTCAGGCGGATCGCCTGATCCAGCAATCACTTCCCAAACGCGCTGTCAGTCGCTCTGGCGTCCAACCCAGCGTATGCATGGCATCCGACCCAATGTGTCTTTTTTGATGAACACCGGGCGGCCGATCAACGCTTCTTGGGACGGGCCGTGATGGGACACCGCTGCCGTGGCGCGGCAACTTGGACAATGAGACCCGGGCTCATGGAGCCGAGGAGCAATACACGAAAATGTGCCGAATCAGTTCGAAAAGACACTCTCTTGCTCCTCCTCAGTATACCAGGTGGCCATTCAGCAAATCGTTTAGGCCGATCGATCCAGTGTTTGACAGTATTATATTCGTCTCATTCGCGGACGGACCCACAGCAATTATGCTATTATTTCCAATGGCCGTCAGGGACACAAAGTTGGTGACGTTCTGTGAATCCACATCCACGCCACCGAGAAGCCCAGAAAGGTCTAGAACGTCACCCTTACTAAGACTGAACCCACTGATTTCGTCTTGGTCGCCAGATCCTACAAATCGGAACGTCGTATTAGAAGCCTGGGTCGCATCGATATTTGCGCTTTCTGCCGAAATAAAGTCGTAGGTTCCGGTGACGACAACGCTCGACGCGACCCCGATGGTCAAACTGTCGTAGTTCCCCACAACAGACGCGGACGAATTATCTCCCAGCGACATTTTGTTAGAGGCGCCACTCTCCCAGCCCTGCGAATCTATCCCTGCGCTTACGGCTTCGCTGGTTCCGTAGGTTTCCACGATGTTTTGGTCGCCCCCGGTAACTGAGCTAAAACCCCCATATGCCCATGTAGTGGAATGGCTTCCGATAGTAACATCACTGTAGGACGCCGCGAGGTCAATGGTTGCGGCATCGCCGAATGTTCCTTTACTACCGTCACCGACCAACCACGCGTTGATCGAACCGCCGCCCTGAGCGACGTCAGCCGTACCGTATAATGTAATGGACGCAGTTCCAGCCGTAGCGATTACGCTGTCGCTATTGCCGACCGCGCTACACGTCGCCCCGGTATCGACTGTACCCACATCCGAATTGCCGGAGAGCCAAACATTGCTGTTAGCGCCGCCGGTCACGCTAACGTCGTCACCATACGAGTCGATCGTAGAAGCGCTGTCGCCCTGGATGGTATTGTTGTTTGTGACTATCCAAATCGTGCTCCCCTGACCGATTCGACCTTGGTTACCGTCTCCCACCAGAGTGATCACATTTGAACTTCCCCCATTAAGGGAGTTATCGGACCCCACCAGGATCAACTGAGTTGAAGCGCCGGTTGTAACACTATTATGCGATCCAACACACGAAACCTCATCCCCGGATTGGGACTGGACAACGCTTTGATTGGCATGAAGTTGGAACGACGTGGAAGCATAACTCGAGACCACGTCAGCCGTGCCACCCAGGTAAATGTTCTCGGCAGTGCTAGCGATAGTCACATTTGCACCGCTACCAGCAACCAACGTGTTCCCGGCAGCGACCATACTCGCAGTCAAGCCATCGCCAGCCGTGATTTGATTAGCTGTCCCAGCTTCCCAGACATTTCCTCCGTTACCGACTACCGAAGTGTTGCCGTCTCCGTAAATGTCTAACGTAGTATTATCGGAAGCATTCAAAATGTCGTGGGTGCCGTACATCCAGACGGTGCCGTTCGAACCGATCCTCAACACGTTGCTCGAACCTGCGAGAGTAGCCGTCGTATTTCCGCCAGCGACGATCTGATCCCTGCTGCCGGTCACCCATGTTGTTATGCCATCCTGTCCCGACAGAAGCGCGTTTGACCCGGTCACGAAGACTGAGGGTGCGTTCGTGACCGTTGCGCTGGCAGAGGTTCCAGCGAGATTGATCGTCCCGCTCTGGCCCGTGACATTCACGGCGCCATTGTCACCAACCGTGATTGTCGCCTGCGGAGACTGCATTTGAACCGCATTAGATCCGGAGCCTACGAAAAGGCTGGCCGAACCGAGTAGCGTGATCGAATTCTCGCCCCCCGTGAGATTGAAGGCGGAGCCAACCAGCGTCATGTTGGCTCCCGCAGCACTGAGCTGATCGGTAGCCGTCCCAACGTTCTGTATCGTGGTTGGGGCCGTTCCCACCCAGATCGCGTCGCCCCCCCCGGATACGACGGTTTGGTTGGGGCCGACCGCAGGGAGATAGACGATTGCATGTCCGGCGCCCGTATTGATGTCGGGAGTACCGGCACCTCCGAAAATGGTTTGGTAGCCCGGGAAGGAGGCTGTCAGACTTGATGCAGTGATCGCGGACGAAGTGCTATAGGCAGCTGTCACGTTGGCGCCGGTCAGAACGGGCGACTGAGGCGTCACCTCAGCAAGATAGGTATCCTGCCACACCTCTGTCATTTGCGGTGCGTTGCCCCAATCAGTGTAATTCCAATTTGGATTATCACCGGTATTGAATTGGGTGACGTACAGTATGCCGGACGGAAAATTGACATACTGCCCAACCGGAGGCCCGGTCTCAATTTGCTCCCATAGCCTGCCGGTCTGAGGGCTATATACGTTATCGATGGAAAGCCACCTCTCGCTAGTCCCCCCCTTAAAGATCTGCTCCACAACTGATCCTGCGGAGTCGTCGATCGTGGTTACTGAAGCGAGGGCCGGGCTCCAGTAGGGCATCCACCCCGGGTTGCCCTGAACATTGTATTCCGTGGTTTGCTCGCCGCCGCCCGACATGAAGTCTGCGATAGCGCCAAGTGACGCTATTGTAGGGTCAGAATATGGCGCGATTCGGCTGGTGGATGATTGGAGTTGGCCCGTACTTGTATTGAATTGCTCAGTCGTGGATAGAACCTGGAGCGCAATCGTCGAGGACGCGGGATTGAATGCGCCCGGGGGCTCCCACGAAGAGAGGTTTACAGGCGCACTACCCGCAACCTCAGCTTGAGGTGCTTCAATGATGCCGTCAACCAAGCCCACTCCGCCTTCATTGATCGGGGAGTGCATACTCAGAGCTTGAGTATAGAGGTAGTTTCCTGTGTCGCCTACGTTATTAGCATTCCATGTGTACTGTATCTGCTCGATTTTGCCAGAAGAATCGAATGTGGCGCTTCCTGACGACCAAAACTGCCCGGCGCCCCCGCTCCGGAAGGCAAACGTCTGCCCTTGAAAGCCAGTCGAATTCTGCGTCGAAAATACCTGGATTTCGCTCGACGAAGAGCGACCATTATAATTAAAGGATTGAACGTTTATAAGGTCAGGCCCGACTGCAGCCTCATACAGTTTCAGGCTTGACAACGTAGCGGCGAGATCGCTGGCGGTCCCGTCGATAGTGACTGTGTTGCTGCCACTTCCTGTTACTGTCGCCTTCCCGGATGGCTCGACGTAGAGGAGACCGGACTCATCGGTGAGGACCAGCGCAGCCGTGGCGCCGTGCACGACGTCGTTGATCGACCAACCCACGTTGATCAAGCCCAACAGCGAACTCGTACTGCCCGCCGTCACGACGATTTGTGGCGACGTTGAAAGGGTTACCGAGCCGACTGCGGTGATGTGATTCGCTTGATACAGAGAATAAGTCGCGCGGACCTCTAACGCGGCGTTAGCAACGGTATTGTCCTGATTAGTGGGCAATACGCTTGTTGGATACGGCCACCATGTTTCGAGCAAGAGAGAGCTGGGGTTAGCATTCGTATTATGCGCTAACGTTGCTGCGTCGGCCTCGGCCTGAGCGGTCCACATCGACCCGCTCACATCTGTTCCTGACCCATCCAGCAAAACGGTCAGAGTGAGATTATCTTGAGCCGCAAGCGCTGCCAGTGAATTCTCCCATGACAGATTGACGCTCGGCGGCACCTCCCATGGAGCATACCATGTCGTATCTTCGACAAGGTAATTTATAGCGGGCAGACTTTCGACTTTAGCTATATTGTCATAAGCGGCAATCCACGAGGCGCTATTCGCTACAGGGCCAACGCCTTCCCACTGCCCGAGTTTGATATTCGGGTAGTATTTGGTGATTTCCTCGACTATGTTGGCTTGATTCGTTGCCTGCTGGGTGTAATCCGCCGGCGACACCTGAAGTTCGACTTCATTATCTCCCTCCACCTGTGTGATTGGCAGACCGGCCTCTTCGGCGGGCAGCAACCACTGCGATGTCCAGTCAGCGCTCTGCGGGTTGTTCAACTGGGCTTCGACGCAAACCGAGATCGAGTTTGCGATGCAATATTGAGCGATGTTGTCGAGCAGGGTTTGATTCAGTGAAACCATCGACGCCGTAATCGTGACGCCGTTAATCACCCGACCGATTTGCTGCGGTGACGCCAGAGATAGATCTCCAGCGCTCATATGGAAAATCTGGGCGTCCCCGGCTCCGAAAGCGTTCGACCCCTGCGAAATCAGGTCAGCATAGTCGCTCCCTATTGCGCCCAAGGTCTGGGCAGCGGTTGCGCCCCCCGCGCTCGACCCGCTCCCGCTGAGCTCGATTGACGTCGCGCTCACCGGAGCGGCGCCTTACGTCGCCGCCCGCAAAAGGCAGCAAGCACGACAAAGTGCTCGGGGGTCACGACGGATAATGCGGCGCCTAGCGAGGTGCTGGCAGATGCCGCTGTGCTCGGGATCAGCATGGCGAGTCTCCTGGGCCGATGAGAGCCGTGGGAGGAAACTGTCCCGGCCTGTCCTAAATTATGGTTATCGAGCCATCATGTGAGACACTGACGGCGGCTAGCGCCGCGTAGTCGGGGTAGCGGACGTTGGGGCTCTAAAAATTGCCTTGGTATAGGGGGGACTTGACCAATCAGCACAACGGCAGGGAAGGCGATCAGCGCGCTCCTGCGAGGCTGAGCGCGACCGCAGCGAAGTGACGCCAATCGAGGTCGCGCCCGAGCAAGGAATTAGCTCTGGGTAACTCGATACGTGGGTGCGGCTGTGCTACTACTACCTTCGATCGCCGCGTCGCGATCGGCGCCATGGTTCGCCAGGTTGGGCACGGCACCTTGGCGCCGTCGAAGGTGCAATTTCTGCCCATCCACCATCCCCGCGATGCCCGAGCAGCCCGTCGTCGAGACGTCACCCTCAACCAGGCCGTCGCCATCTCGTAAGCCATCCGCGGCCGCGCCCGCCGTCATCGAGATCGCACTCGCGGGTGGCACGACGGTGCGAGTTGGAGATGACGTTGGCGCGGCGGCGTTGCGTCGCGTGCTGGGCGTGTTGCGCGTGTGATCCCGGTTCTGTCCCGGCGTGCGGGTGTGGCTGAGGACAGGTGCTATGGACATGCGTCGGGGCATGAAAGGCCGAGAGCAGAATCCGATCACTCTGGATTGTATCCGG
>NZ_BANB01000437.1 GCF_000964365.1 Acidisphaera rubrifaciens HS-AP3
CCCCGCCTGGGGCGGCCGGGCGCGCGGCCCGGCCGTGCCGGTCGCGGCACCCGCGATCAGGCGGTGCCGGGCTCGGGCGAGAACAGGGCGGCCTTGTCCGGCTTGCCCTTCCACTCGTCGGCATCGGCCGGCGGCTCGCCCTTGCGGGTGATGTTGGGCCACTGCGCCGCATAGGTGCGGTTGCGTTCCTGCCAGTCGGCGGCGCGGTCGTCGCTGTCCGGCACGATCGCCTCGGCCGGGCATTCCGGCTCGCAGACGCCGCAGTCGATGCACTCGTCGGGATGGATGACGAGCATGTTCTCGCCGACATAGAAGCAATCGACCGGGCAGACTTCGACGCAGTCCATGTACTTGCAGCGTATGCAGCTCTCGGTGACGACGTACGTCATCGCAATCCCCCGGGCAGTCCCTGTAGTTCCGGCGCGGCATATGCAGGCGATTTCGCATCGGCACAAGACGCGGGTGCGTCGATCGCCTGATAAAGCGTGGCCGCCTCGGCCGCCGGCCCCCGCCGCGGGGCGAGGGCGAGGACGCGCACCACCCGCACCTCGTGCCCGAGCGGCACCGTGAGCACGTCGCCCACCCGCAGCCGCGCGTGCGGCTTGTCCGTCGGCGCGCGGTTGATCCGCACCAGCCCGCCGGCCACCAGCCGGGTGCAGTCCGCGCGGTGACGCAGGAAGCGCGCGCACCACAGCCATTTGTCGAGGCGCTGCCAGTCGCCGCGGTCGTCGCCGCTCATCGCGCCCCCCGCCGGCTTCGGGGCGGCGGCGACGGTTCGGCGGCGTCGCGCAGCGCGGCGAGGGCGGCGAAGGGCCCG
>NZ_BANB01000436.1 GCF_000964365.1 Acidisphaera rubrifaciens HS-AP3
CGCGGCGTGCGCGGGCTGCGTCTCGCCGTGATGCCGGCGGCCGAGCGCGCGGGCTGCGATGCCGCCGTGCTCGACGCCTATGACGCATCGCTCGCGGTGTTCGCCCGCCTCGGCGCCGACCTGGCACCCTTCACCCCGCCGCGGCCGATGATCGGCTACGCGACGGATGTGCGGATCATGGCGGGCGAGGCCTATGCGCTCTACGCCGATCTGGTGGACGACCCGGCGACGCCGCTCGACCCGGCGGTGCGCGCACGCATCCTCGCCGGGCGCATTGCCGCCCGCGACTACCTCGCCGCCCGCGCGGAGCTGGAGACGGCGCGGGCCGAATGGGGCCGCGCCTTCGCCGGCTACGACGCCTTCCTGCTGCCGACCACGCCGATGGCGGCGGTGCCGGTCGCCGAGGTGGATCAGTCCGTGCTGCCCTCGCGTTTCACGCGGCTGGCGAACCAGATGGGCCTGTGCGCGCTGTCGCTGCCGAACGGGATCACGCCGGACGGGCTGCCGACCTCGCTGCAGATCGTCTGCCCCGCCTTCGCGGAGGCCGACGCGCTGCGTATCGGCGCGGCGTTCGAGGCGGCGACCGACTGGCACACGCGCCGCCCGCCGCTCGACCGGGCGCCGGACTAGGCGACGCGCCGCCGCGCGTCGGCGATCTCGGACTGAAAAACCGGCGTCGGCAGCGAACGGAACGCCGGTTTCGCGAGCAGGTAGCCCTGCTGCAACCGCACGCCGAGAGACAAGAGCGACGCATATTCCGCGCCCGTCTCCACCCCCTCGGCCACGAGCGTGATATCCAGCTCGGCGCAAAGCCCGACACAGGCCCGCACCAGCGCCTGCCGCCGCATGTCCTGATCGATGCCGCGTATCAGCATCATGTCGAGCTTCACGATGTCCGGCCGGAACTGCGCGAGCAGCCCGAGATTGGAATGGCCCGCGCCGAAATCGTCGAGGGCGGTGCGAAACCCCATCGCCTGGTAGGCTTCCACGATGCGCGTCAGATGCCGCGGATCGCGCACCGCCTCGGCCTCGGTGATCTCGAAGATCAGGCGCTCCGGCGGGAAGGCCACGCGATCCGCCGTCTCCAGCGTCGCCCGGATACAGGCCCGCGGCTCATAAACCGCGTTCGGCATGAAATTGATCGACAGGGCGGGGACATGCTCGACGCCGAGGGCGGCCGCCTGCTCGATCGCCGCGATCCGGCAGGCCTGATCGAAGGCATAGAGCTGCTCCGGGATCACCGATGCGATCACGCTGCCCGCGGATTCGCCTTCCGGCCCGCGCACCAGCGCCTCGAACGCGAAAACCTGCCGCGTATGGACGTCGACGATCGGCTGAAACGCCATGCCCAGGGGCCGCCCGTATTCGCCCTCGCGGCATGCCCCGCACCCGCGCCGCCCCGTCTCGTCCATCGCCTCATCCCTCTGCCCGCGCAGACGGTATGCCGTGCACAGGTTGCGGGATTATGAAGGCAGCCGCGGCGCGCCGGCGGCGCGGCCTCAGCGGCTGATATATGAGCGCCCGTCCAGATAGGCGCGGCGCCAGCGGGTGATCTGCACCCGCTCGAACAGCCCGGCCGTGCTGAACGGGTCGGCGGCGATGAACGCCTCGGCCTCCGCCCGCGTCTCCACGTCCAGCACATACAGCCCGCCGCCGAGGTCGCTGCCGTCATCGGCCAGCTTCGCCCTGCAGGCGAGCAGCCTGGCCATGTGCGCGTCGAGATAGTCGAGATGCGCCTCCCGCGTCGCGCGGCGCAGCGCGAGGCTGCCGGGCTTGTCCCAGGTCTCTATGATGTAGGGCATGGCGCTTCCTCCGCTTCGGACATAACACCATATCCGCCGGGAACGCTTGTCAGGACCGGGCGGTAGCGCGCATCAGGAAGTCCTGAAGCGACGAGGAGGGCGGCATGTACACCCAGGCCTTGAACACCGCCGAGACGACCCGCGGCACGCCCGAGGACGCCGAGCGCCTCGCCCGCTTCCAGGCCCGCGTCGATGCCGAGGAACGGATCGAGCCGAACGACTGGATGCCGGAGGCCTATCGCCGCACCCTGGTCCGCCAGATCAGCCAGCACGCCCATAGCGAGATCGTCGGCATGCTGCCGGAGGGCAACTGGATCACCCGCGCCCCCAGCCTGCGCCGCAAGGCGGCGCTGCTGGCCAAGGTGCAGGACGAGGGCGGCCACGGCCTGTATCTCTACGCCGCCGCCGAGACGCTGGGCACGTCGCGCGAGGAGCTGGTCGACCAGCTTCTGTCCGGCCGCGCCAAGTACAGCTCGATCTTCAACTACCCGACGCTGACCTGGGCCGATATCGGCGCCATCGGCTGGCTTGTGGACGGGGCGGCGATCATGAACCAGATCCCGCTCTGCCGCTGCTCCTATGGCCCCTATGCCCGCGCGATGATCCGCGTGTGCAAGGAGGAGAGCTTCCACCAGCGGCAGGGCTACGAGATCATGCTCACCCTCTGCCGTGGCACGCCCGAGCAGAAAGCGATGGCGCAGGACGCGCTCAATCGCTGGTGGTGGCCGTGCCTGATGATGTTCGGCCCGCCGGACACCGAATCACAGCACTCCGACCAGTCCACCCGCTGGAAGATCAAGCGCTTCAGCAACGACGAGCTGCGCCAGCGCTTCATCGACGCGACGGTGCCGCAGGCCCACTATCTCGGCCTCACGCCGCCCGATCCGGCGCTGCATCAGGACGCGGCGACGGGGCACTGGCGCCACGGCCCGATCGACTGGCAGGAGTTCCGCGACGTGCTCGCCGGCCATGGCCCGTGCAACCGCGAGCGGCTGGAGGCGCGCCGCGCCGCCCATGCCGACGGCGCCTGGGTGCGCGCGGCGGCGGCGGCGCATGCCGAAAAGCGCCGCGCCCGCGACGCCGCCCTGGCGGCCTGAGGCCATGGCGACTCCCGCGACCCCGCTCTGGGAGGTGTTCATCCGCAGCCGCAACGGGCTGGCGCACCGCCATGTCGGCTCGCTGCACGCCGTCGATGCAACGCAGGCGCTGCAATCGGCGCGCGACGTCTATACGCGGCGCGGCGAGGGGCTGTCGGTCTGGGTGGTGCCGTCCGCCGCCATCACCGCCTCCGACCCGGCGGAACGCGACATGCTGTTCGAGCCGACGGGCAGCAAGATCTACCGCCACCCGACCTTCTACGACGTCCCCGACGACGTCGGGCACATGTAGGCCGCCATGGCCGCCACCACCTCGATTTCCGTGCGCGAGACGCCGCTGCTGCGCGCGCTGCTCGCCCGCGCCGACGACGCGCTGATCCTCGGCCACCGCCTGTCCGAATGGACCGGCCGCGCGCCGACCCTGGAGGAGGAGCTGGCGCTCGCCAATGTCGGCCTCGACCTGATCGGCCAGGCCCGCGCGCTGTATGGCTACGCGGCGGAGATCGAGGGCGACGGCCGGACCGAGGACGACTACGCCTATTTCCGCGAGGCGCCGGCCTTCCGCAACCTGCTTCTGGTCGAGCTGCCGAACGGCGACTTCGCCCGCACCATCGCCCGCCTCGCGCTGTACGCCGCGTGGATGACGCCGGCGTGGGAGACGGCCGCCGCCTCGTCGGACGCGACGCTGGCCGCCATCGCCGCGCGCAGCGTCAAGGAAAGCGCCTACCACCTCCGCTACGCCGGCGACTGGCTCGCCCGCCTCGGTGACGGCACGGAGGAGAGCCATGCGCGCGCGCAGGCGGCGCTCGATTGGCTCTGGCCCTATACCGGCGAAGTGTCGCTGGACGTCGCGGCGGAGGCGCCGCTGATCGAAGCGGGCGTGCTGCCCGATCCCGTGCCGCTGCGTCCGCGCTGGCACGCGACCGTCGCGCGCCTCGTCGCGGAGGCGACCCTCGCGCTGCCCGCCGATGGCTGGATGCAGACCGGCGGGCGCGACGGCCGCCACAC
>NZ_BANB01000435.1 GCF_000964365.1 Acidisphaera rubrifaciens HS-AP3
GGGGGCAACCGTCGCGGGCGTGGACATCATACGCGGGCGCGACGGCACGCAGTCCGTGCTGGAGGTCAATTCAATGCCGGGCTGGCGCGGGTTGCAGACGGTGACGCCCACGCCGGTCGCGACGCGCCTCGCCGGGGCGCTGCTGCGCGCGTGCGGCTGATCGCCGACGCCTACCGCGCCGCCTGCCTGGCGGAGCTGCGCGCGCTCAAGCCGGGCAACGTGCATGTCCATGCCGACGGGCACCGCATGCGCGTCGCCGATTTCACCCGCAGCGCCGAGGTCACGGCGCCGATCATCGCGCGCGCGGGCGCGCCGCTCGGCACACGGGTGTTCGACGCGGTCGCGGCGACGCGGGCGGCGGTGGGGCAGAACACCAATCTCGGCATCCTGCTGCTGTGCGCGCCGATCGCCATGGCGGCGGAGGCGGGCGCGGTCACGCGCGCGAGCGTTGCGGACGTGCTCGCGCGGGCGACGCAGGCGGATGCCGATCTGATCTACCGCGCGATCACCCTCGCCGCGCCGGGCGGGCTGGGCGAGGCGCCGGCGCATGACGTGCGCGCGTCACCGCGCGTGCCGTTGCGCGTGGCGATGGCGGCGGCCGCGCGCCATGATGCGATCGCACGCGCCTATCGCGACGACTACGCCGACCTGTTCAACGTCGCGTTGCCGGCCTTCGCGGCGGCGCGGCGTTACCTCGGCGACCTGCATTGGGCGATCGTCGATCTCTATTTGCTGTGGATGGCGCGGCAGCCGGACAGTCATGTCATGCGCAAGCATGGCGCGCGGCGGGCCGCTGCGTTGCAGCACGAGGCGGCGGCGGCGCGCGCGCATCTGCGGACGCTGCATGACGGGCGCGCGATGCGGCGGGCGTTGCTGGCCTGGGACGCGGCGTTGAAGCGCGAGGGGATCAATCCCGGCACGTCCGCCGACCTCACGGTCGCGACGACTTTCGCGGCATTTGCCGGAAGTTCCTTGCCGGGCGCAGTCGATAATGGTTCATTTCCGCCCGCCCCGCCGCCCGGCGGCAGCAGCGGCGACCCCACACACACGACGCGCAGTCACACATGGCGCGAAGCAGGGAGTGAAGACATGGCTGTCATCAATAAGGTCCTAGTCGGCGAGAGCCTGGTCGGCGACGGCAACGAGGTCGCGCATATCGACCTGATCATGGGCCCGCGCGGCAGCGCGGCCGAGTCCGCGTTCTGCAACGCGCTGGTCAACAACAAGGACGGCTTCACCTCGCTGCTCGCGGTCGTGGCGCCGAACCTGGCGGCGAAGCCCAACACGGTGATGTTCAACAAGGTCACCATCAAGGGCGCCAAGCAGGCGGTGCAGATGTTCGGCCCGGCGCAGTACGGCGTCGCCAAGGCGGTGGCCGATTCGGTCGCCGAGGGCATCATCCCGGCCGCCGAGGCCGACGACATCTTCATCTGCGTCGGCGTGTTCATCCACTGGGAAGCCGCGGACGACAAGAAGATCCAGGAGTACAACTACAAGGCGACGAAGGAATCGATCGCCCGCGCCGTGAAGGGCGAGCCCTCCGCCGCGACGGTCGTCGCGCAGCGCGACACCGCGAAGCATCCGTTCGGCGCGTAATCGCCGCAACTGCGTCGCTTGGCGGGCCGGCCGGGGCATCCCCCCGCGCCGGCCCGTTGCGTTTCGGGGACGGTTCAGCCGGGGGACGGTTCAGGCGGGGGGCGCGGCGGCCGGCGGCGTGTCGAGCCGCAGGGC
>NZ_BANB01000434.1 GCF_000964365.1 Acidisphaera rubrifaciens HS-AP3
ACCGCCTGGTGGGCAGCCCGGCATGGGCGCGCCACCTCCCGGCCAGCCGGCCGCCGAGCACCGCTCGCCGGTGCCGCTGTCGCGCGACGCGCTGCGCCTGATCCAGAGCCGCCTGCGCGAGCAGGGCTTCTATTTCGGCGGCATCGACGGCGTGTGGGGGCCCGGGTCGCAGTCCGCGCTGGTGCATCTCCAGCAGGCGCGCGGCATTCCCGTCTCTGGCCGCATCGACGCGGCCAGCGTGCAGGCGCTGGGCTTCGACCCGAACAACTTCCCGCCGCAGTAGCGGCGCCACCTGCCCCCGGGGCGGACGGCCCCGGGGAGGGGCGTCAGGCGGCGGCGCGGATGGCGTGCCCGAGCACGTCGAAGATGCGGTCGATATGCGGCTGTTCGATGATCAGCGGCGGCGACAGGGCGATGGTGTCGCCCGTCGTGCGCACCAGCACCCCGTCCTCGAAGCAGCGCTGCATCACCCGCGCCGCCCGCACCGTGGGCCGGCCCGGATAGGGCTCCAGCTCGATGCCGGCGATCAGGCCGAAATTGCGGATGTCGATCACGCCCGGCATCCCGCGCAGGCTGTGCGCCCCCGCCTCGAACGGTCCCTCCATCGCCGCGGCCCGCCCCGGCAGGTCCTCGGCGGCGTGCAGGTCGATCGTCGCGATGGCGGCGGCGCAGGCGAGGGGGTGGCCCGAATAGGTATAGCCGTGGAACAGCTCGATGCCCTCGGGCGCGCCCTCGACCACGGTGCGGTAGATCTCGTCGGACACCGCGACGGCGCCCATCGGGACGGCGGCGTTGGTCAGGCCCTTGGCCATGGTGATGATGTCCGGGATCACGTCGAAGCGTTCCGCGCCGAAATTGCGGCCGACCCGCCCGAAGCCGGTGATGACCTCGTCGAAGATCAGCAGGATGCCGTGCTTCGTGCACAGTTCGCGCAGCCGCTCCAGATAGCCGCGCGGCGGCACCAGCACGCCGGTCGATCCCGCGACCGGCTCGACCATGACTGCGGCGATGGTATCCGCCCCGTGCAGGGCGACGAGCCCCTCCAGCGCGTCGGCGTAATGCGCGCCCCAATCCGGCTGGCCGCGGGTGAAGGCGTTGCGGCCGGGGGCGTGGGTGTGCGGCAGGTGGTCCACGTGCGGCAGGATCGCGGCGCCGAACTGCCGGCGGTTGCCGCCGATGCCGCCCACCGACATGCCGCCGAAGCCCACGCCGTGATAGCCGCGCTCGCGCCCGACCAGCCGGATGCGCGTCGCCTGGCCGCGCGCGCGGTGATAGGCGAGCGCGATCTTCAGCGCGGTGTCGTCGCTCTCGGAGCCGGAATTGGTGAAGAAGATGCGGTCCAGCCCCGGCGGCGTGATGGAGGCGATGCGCCCGGCGGCCCTGAAGGCGAGCGGATGGCCCATCTGGAAGCTCGGCGCGTAGTCGAGCTGCACCGCCTGTGCCTGGATCGCCTCGGCGATCTCGCGCCGCCCGTGGCCGGCGTTGACGCACCATAGCCCGGCGGTGCCGTCGATGATCGGCCGCCCCTCCGCCGTGTAGTAGAACATGCCGGAGGCGCGCGCGAGCATGCGCGGTCCCGTCTTGAACGCCCGGTTTGCCGTGAAGGGCATCCAGTAAGCGTCAAGGTCGTTCGGCAGCGTCGGGGCGTCGTTCATTCCGTCGATCTCCTGATCGCGGGGAGACTCGCCTCTTGCGGGCCCGCCGGCAAGACCGCAGGCATGCGTCGGGTGCGGAAAAGGAGACGGCGATGGCGGATGGCAGGCTCGTTCTCGGAACACGGCGCTATTCGAGCTGGTCGATGCGCGGGTGGCTCGCCGTCCGTCTGGCCGGGCTGGACGTGACGGAGGTGGTGGTCGCGCCCTCGCCGGAGGGGCGGGTGCTGTCCGATCCCACCGTGTCGCCGAGCGGGCTGGTGCCGTTTCTGGAACACCGGGGCGCCCGGGTCTGGGACAGTCTGGCGATAGTCGAATACTGCGCGGAACTGGCCCCATCGCTGTGGCCGGCCGACCGGATCGCCCGCGCGCACGCCCGGGCCATCGCGGCGGAGATGCATGGCGGCCTGCGCGGGTTGCGGCTGGCGATGCCGATGAACCTCGGCGGCGCCTTCGCCGGGCGGGGGCGCACGCCGGAGGCGCTGGCCGACATCGCCCGCGTGGAGGCGATCTGGGCCGACACGCGGGCCCGGTTCGGCGGCGACGGGCCTTATCTGTTCGGCACCGCGTTCGGCGCGGCGGACGCGATGTATGCCCCCGTGGTCGCGCGTTTCCTGACCTGGGCGCCGGAGATCTCCGCGGCCTCGCGCGCCTATGTCGATGCGGTGCGGGCGCATTCGCTGGTGGACGCCTGGTACCGGGCGGCGATGGCGGAGCCGCCGGAATGGCGCATCGCCCGGTTCGAGGTGCCGGCATGAGCGCCGTCGCGACCGGGCTCGACCATGTGGGCATCGCCGGCCACGACCTCGGCGCGCTGGCGGCGCTGTGGGAGCGGCTTGGTTTCACCCTCGCGCCCTATGCCCGCCATGCCGGGCCGTCGGGACCGGACGGCGCCGTCGTCGCCTATGCGACCGCCAATCGCTGCATCATGCTGGAGGAAGGGTATGTCGAGCTGATCGCCGTCGTGGACGCGGCGGCGCCCGGCAACATGATCGGCCGCCACCTCGCGCGCGGCGCGGGCTTGCATATCCTTGCGCTCGGCATCGACGATCCGGAGGCCAATCTGGCGCGGCTGCGGGCGGCGGGGCTCGCGGTGCCCGGCGTCGCGCTGCTGGAACGGCCGGTCGACGCGGCCCGGCCGGACGGGCCGCGGGCACGCTTCGCCCGCCTGCCGCTGCCCGAGGCGCCGGAGGGGCACGTGATGCTAATACGGCATCTGACGCCCGAGGCGATCTGGCGCCCCGACCTCATCCGGCATCGCAACGCGGTCGTTTGCCTCGA